>JAICXV010000161.1 GCA_025934545.1 Verrucomicrobiia bacterium | reverse complement strand
GCCGTTTCATCGATTAGCGTTGTCTTGACGACGTTCACGGCTACTGGCGGCGTTCCGACAGATATCCGCTCGGAATCCGGGGACGCTTTCTCAACGACCGGCCGCATTTCGAACACATGCTTTTTGACCGGCTCATCGGCGCTGGCGGTCAATGCAAACAGACAGGCCATGGCGATAAGCTTTATCATAGATCAATATAGTTGATTGTTGTTTTCACCCTATAGACACCGACGTTGCCACATTTGTATAGGGTTTTGATAGGAAACGGCCGGGCCGGCAACCACCCCCTTGACGCAACGGAAGCACCCGTCCATAGTTCATCGCAGGACAAGTTGTTGTGCCCCCCTGCACAATTTTTTATGAAACCAAAAGATCCCGGTTCACCACGTTCGCGTTCTGGCAAAGCAAAGTCGACCGAAGCTGCTGGGAAATCGACGCCCGAGCTGAAACCTGCAGCGGCCAAAAAACGGAAGCCAGACCCGAGCGCCCGATTGTCGGCATCCAAGGCGAAAGAAGAAGCGGCGGATGATGCGCCGAAGGCGAAAGCGAAAGCGACGCCCAAATCGAAAGCGGACAAGCCCGCTTCAGAAAAACCCGAGAAGAAACGCACGGCATCGCCGCGTCCGCGCAAGACGACTTTGAAGATTCCGCCGATCCTTTTGGAGGGCGACGCGCCGAGCGCACCAAGCGTTGGTGGGCCGGGGCAACGTTATTCGCTGGGGCCAACGCCGCCGGCGGAGCATTTTCCAGGCGTTCGAGAATCTTTACCTGAAGCTTATGGGACGAAGCGTTTGTTCATCACCGCGCGTGATCCGCATTGGGTTTATGCTTCGTGGGATTTCACGAATGAACAGTTGAAGGAATGCAACGCGCAAGCAGCGGATGGGCATTTAGCGCTGCGTGTTTTTAAAAATGAAATTTCTGGCGCACCTTTCTCCCAGATCGACGTGCATCCGGAATCGCGCAATTGGTTTATTCCCGTTCCCGAAGCGGCCACCAAATATTTGGCGGAACTGGGCTACATCGATCCCCGCGGCAGATGGGTAAGTCTCGCCAAATCGGGCGCGACGCTGACGCCACCGGATTCTTTGGCGGAAGATACTTCGGTGCAGTTTGCGACACTGCCTCCCGATGTGCCGTTCGAACATTTGCTCGAACTGGTAAAGGCCGCGATGATGGAAAGTGTGCCGTTGATCGAAGCGTTGCAGCAGTTGCGCGCGGAAGGGTTTGCGCAATTGCCGCAGGAATTTTACGGCACGTGGACGCCGGAACAGGAACAGGCGCTGGCTTCGGTGGTTTCCATCGACAAGATGCGACGCGTTTGGATCGGGTCGCTCGAAATCACCGAACTGGTGAGGCGTCAATTGCAAGGCGAGACGTCGTCATGGAGCGGCGCGCTGGTTTCGATGCCGAGTTCGTTTGGCGCAAGTTGGTCCAGCCCGATGGGCGGGATGGAAAAGCGGCGCGGATTTTGGTTCAACGTCAATGCCGAGTTGATCGTCTACGGCGCAACCGAGCCGGACGCGACTGTGACGATTGGCGATAAACAGATAAAGCTCCGCCCGGACGGGACATTTAGTTTCCGGTTCGCGTTACCGGATGGGAATTATTCGTTGCCGGCCGTGGCAACGTCAGCGGACCAGGAGGAGAGCCGCGAGGCGGCGTTGAAGTTTTCGCGCGATACGAAATATCGCGGGGAAGTCGGCGCGCATCCGCAGGACAAGAAGTTGAAGGCGCCGGTGGTCGAAGCGGTGAGTTAGGCTGCCGCGCGACTGCGCTTAAGAACGGTAAGCTTGCTGACGCGATCAACGTCGAAAATGTGTAGACGATCGCCGGTGTCCACAACCACCATGGTTTTATCAGGAGTCAAAAATACCTGCTCAGGATGAAGGATGTGGATGACGTCGCCGTCAACGCGAGCGTCGAAGGGTTTGAACGGCTGCGAATGTAACGCTGATTCGAAGTCTTTAACCTTCACGGGTTAAATGTACCGAGTTATTCATCAACGGCCAAGCGGATTTTTATTTCAACTCTGCCAGAAGCTTGGTCGCTTCGTCGGAAAGTTTTTGGTCGAGCTTGTGGTCCAACGCTTCTTTGAGGGCGGTTTTGGCAACGTCAGGCTGGTTGAGTTTGTAATAAGCCATGCCGAGGTAGAAACAGGACTCACCATCTTCGGCGCGCTTCTGTTGCGCTTCCTTCAACAATTCGACGGCGCGACGATATTCTCCTTTGCGGTATGACAAAATGCCGAGACTGCGCGCGACATCGGCGTCATCGGGGAATGCTTCGCGGGCTTTGACGGCAAGCGCATATGCTTTGGCGTCGTCGCTGTTTTCGTGCGTCAGCAATACCGCGAGATCACGCGAGGCTGGAACGAATAACGGATTTTTCGCGAGAATTTGTTCGTAGACGGCGCGGGCTTTGTCGGGTTGACGGGCGGCGGTGACCATCAGCGCGGGCACATATTTAGCGTCGGACGCGTCGACCGAGGCATTGCGGCCCGGATTGTTATAGGCGTCGAGCAACGCGAGGAATCGAGTGGCGTCGTCTTTGGATGCGGTGCCGGTTTGAAGCGCGCTGCGCATCGTCGTTTCGGCGTCATTGAGTTTGCCGGTGTTGTAATAAGCCCAGGCGAGATCGTAATTGAGATCGCCATTGGGCGGTAAACTGCGCGCGGCTTCCTGGAGAAGGCTGACGGACCAAGTGTAGTCGCCGGCGTCGAAAGCCAAACGTCCGAGCAAGCGATTTACCTGCACATCATAAGGCGCGAGGTTATGCGCTTCTTTGGCAAGGCCGAGGGCCTGGGCCGAATCGTTGCCGGCATGCGCGTAATATTGCGCGAGTTTCAGGAGCACAGGCGGGTTCTTGCGGTTGGCTTTGAGAGAGCGTTGGTATAGAGCGATCGCTTTGTCGGTCGCGCCCTCGGCTTCGTAGGACGCGGCCAGATGGTCGAGGACAACCGGATCGTTCGGATTTGCCGCGGCAACTTTTTCGAGAGTTTCGCGCGAGAGCGCTTTTCCGGAAGCATCGGTACCGTTGAGAACGGCCAGATGATGTTGGGCATCGTCGATGAGTTCGGGGCGCGCATCGGATTTGACGACACGTTCAAGGGCGCTGCGCGCGGCAGCTTCCTCGCCGAGCATGTAATGGGTCAGGCCAAGATGATATTCGACTTCGAGATCGCCACCAAGTTTCTGCGCGGCTTCAGTAATTAAGGCGCGGGCACGAGCATAGTCACCGGTCTTATAGTAAACCCAACCGAGGGTGTCGGCGGTAGCGGGGTCATCGCGGGAAACGTCGCGCGCTCTTTCGGCCAGTTTTTGCGCTTTGTCCAAATCATTGAGTTTTTCGGAATAAAGATAGGCAAGGTTGTTGAGAGCCAGACTGGATTTCGGTTGGACGGTCAGGATTTTTTCGTAGGTATCGCGCGCGGCGGGATAGTTGGTCATCGATTGTTGGATCATGCCGATTTGGGTGAGAGCCGGAACGTCGTTTGTCCTGGAAACGAATTTGCCAAGGCGATCAAGGGCTTCCTGTTCTTTGTGGGTTTCCACATAAAGGCGCGAGAGGAGGATGTAAGGTCTGTTGTTGTTGGGCGCCAGTTCGATGGCTTTCAACAAATCTTTTTCAGCGGAGGTAAAGTCGTTCGCGGCGGCGTGGATTTTGGCGAAATACAACTGGACGGTCGCTGAAGGGTTTTTGGGGTCATCGTGTTTTTGGGCAAGAGCCAGCGCGCCAGAATAGTTTTTTTGTGCGATATCCAGATCAATTAATTGCTCGAGGGCTTGCAGGTAATTTGGGTTGATGGACAGAGCCTTTTCGAAGGCGGCGCGGGCTTCATCGGTTTTCTTTTGCACCACGAGGACCGAGCCAAGGAAATGATATGGTTCGGGATTTTTCGGAAATAGTTCGATGACACGCCGGTAAAGGGCGGCGGCTTCGTCGTATTGTTTTTGTTGGAGATGCGCCTGGGCGACCAATAGATACGGTTGCTCGAGTTCAGGCCGGCGCTGGATCAATTGATTGAGCGATGTGGTCGCCGCGCCAAAATCGCCTTTGGCCATGCTCATTTCCGCAAGCGCGAGAACGGAAGGCGCGTAGCTGAGATCGGCGGCCACGGCTGAATTGAAGTTTTGAACGGCCTTGCCTGTGTCACCTTTGTAGAGGTAGGCGAGGCCGAGTTGATGAAGGATCATGGGCACACGCTCGTAAATATTCGCCGCCTTTTCGAACGCTTGAATGGCTTTGTCCAGTTCGCCGCGCGCGAGTTTGACGCGACCATCGGTAACCAATGCCTCAAAGTTCTTATCATCGCGCGTGAGGACCTTTTCGACAAGTTGCGCGCACTCGTCGTAGTTGTGCGAGTTGTAGGCGAGGTTCATCAAGCTGGTCCAGGCCGGGATATAATCCGGCGCCTGCTTGATGATGTCGTTGATGAGACCTTTGCCTTCGTCGACGGCGCCCGTTTGGACCTTGAAGTCGGCATATTTGAGCCGAGCGGCAGAACGGACGGGCGCGTTATCAGAGGCTGCTTTAAAGGATTTCCCAGCGTTTGTTATATCTTGTTTGAACAAATAAACATTGCCCAAAGCGAGATATGCGACGCTGTTGGTCGGTTGGCGGGCGATGACTTTCTCCAATTCAGTTTGGGCAGTGGCAAGGTCATGTTCGCGAACGGCGAGAGTTCCGAGGACGAGGTGAAAGCCGGGTTGGTCGGAATTTGTGGCCTGCAAGGCCGAAATGCGATCGTGCACGGTTTTGATTTTTTCAGCGGAATCAGCGGCGTCGCCCAGCAATAGCAAAGCGAGGTCATTGGTGGGCTGTTTATCGAGGACTTGCAGAGCGATCTGCTCGGCCTGATTCAATTGACGAACGGCGATATAAACCGACCCGAGTTTGTTGGCCGTTTCGATATTGGCCGGTTCCAGACTGTGAGCTCTGGAGAGAAAAAACAGAGCGTAGGGCAAGCGACCTTCTTCCAAATAAATAGCGCCAAGCTGCCGCATGGCGACGAGGTCCTGAGGAGCAGAGCGCAACAGATTTTTGTATTCCACTTCTGCCGTGGCGTAAACACCAGCGGCGAAATCTTTTTGGGCGCGTTCTCGATAACGGTTGATTTTTGCCTCACGCGAACAACCAACAAGCGCCAGAATCGCGGCGAGCAGAACCAGTGATAGAGAATTGCGCAGTGTGACCATAATTAGTTTGGAACCATACCGACGTTTACTTTTTTTGCGGCGCTGTTCCGGCGCGCCTCCAACTTGTTTAAATAATGCAGGAAAATGAAGAACGGAACCAGCGACAAGAGAAAGAAAATTGGGCCGCCATGGCGGTGGATAAATGAGTTAATCATGTCGGGACTGACATGAACGCAAAGCTGACCAATGACGTAAATCCGGAATGCATTGCGCACGATACCGAGCGGGATGACAAACAAAGCGAGAAGCGCACGGCGTTTGTAGGATGAAAAGAAAAAGTATCCGGCAACAAGGCTGGTGATAAAGAGCACGAGGCTCGAGTGAATTCCGCTACATTCTTGAGCAACTTGCAACGTGATGCCCGGCAGCACGAAAAACAGGCCGTCGTGCAGCACTGTCGCGCCCGTCAGGTCGAACATCCAGCCAGCAACACAGGCGGAGGAGTGCTGGAAAAATGTTTCGAGGCCGTTCAGGATCGGTTCCGGAAACGGCGCCATGAAAATGAGGAAGCACGACGGGAAAAGTGCGGCTGAGACGAATTCTTTGCCGAGCAAAAGGAATAAATTGCCGATACAAGTCAGAACGAGAGCACAAATCATCGCCGCAAGATAATTACTTTTGACGGTCCAAAACGGCGCGGAATGTGTGAACCAGTAAAAAGCGATGAGTGCAGCCGCGGGAATGTAGCCGATCAGCGAAAACAATCCGGCCGATTTGCCGACAGGCAAACTACGCAGCTTTGTCCACACCACATAAAAGCTGATGGCCGGCACGAGCAGAATGTGGGAATAGAGCTCGGTATGAACGGCGAAGCGCACCAGAT
>JAICXV010000705.1 GCA_025934545.1 Verrucomicrobiia bacterium | reverse complement strand
GCAGGCGCAAATTGACGACCTGCGCAAAGGACAGGAACAGATTCTCAAGGAGCTTGCCGAAATTCGCGCGTTGCTGAAACAAACTCCCGCGTCGGAAACGAAACCTGCGCCACCGAGTTTTGTTTCGATCAACGTGCACGGTGAACCGTTTCGGGGCGATGCCAAAGCGCGGGTCGCGATCCTTGAATATTCGGATTTCGACTGCCCGTTTTGCGGCGATTACGCGACGAACATTTTTCCGCAAATCGATGCGAATTACGTCAAGACGGGCAAGATAAAATATTTCTTTCGTGACGCGCCAGCGCCCGAACATCCATACGCGCTGTTCAAAGCGAAGGCGGCGCGTTGCGCGGGCGAACAAGGAAAGTTCTGGCCGATGCACGATTATTTGTTCGCGCATCAACAGCCGATGGGCACGAGCGATGCTGAAACGCTGGCCCAAGCCGTTGGGATCAACGCCGTGCAATTCAGCGCTTGTTTGGCGAACGACAAATATGAGCCGGCAATTCACAGAAGCGCGGCGAGCGCGCAGAAATTGCAGATTGCAGGAACGCCGGCATTTGTCATCGGGACACTCAGTGCAGATGGCAGCTTTTTGAAATCGAAAGAGGCTGTGACCGGCAAACAGTCGTACGAATTTTTTGCGAAACAGTTAGATGAGTTGCTTTCGTTAATCGCTCGCAAGCCGACAAAGCCGTGATTATATCGGCTTCGTCGATATCTACATCGTCTCGGTTACCTCTATACCAAGAACGTTCAGGCCTTCTTTCAAAACTTTTGCGGTGACGTCACAAAGGGCGAGGCGAGCGGCGCGCTGCGCACCTTCGGCTTTGAGCACAGGACAGTTTTCGTAGAAGCGGGCGAAGTGGCCGGAGAGATCGTATAAATATGTGCAGAGAAAGTTCGGACGGTAATCTTCGGCGACGGCTTCGAGGATGAGGCCGAAATTCAACAAATGTTTGGCCAGTGCGAGTTCCTCAGGCGCGTTCAGATTGATCACCGAAATCGACGCAACCGTCACTTCGCCTTTGCGGAAAATGCTGCGGATTCTGGTATATGCGTATTGCAGGTAGGGCGCGGTGTTGCCTTGCAACGAAAGCATTTTGTCCCAACTGAAAACGTAGTCGCTTTGGCGATTTTGGCTCAGGTCGGCGTATTTGATTGCGCCGAGGCCGACGACGCGAGCGATTTCCAAACGGGCCTCTTCGGTCATCTCGACATTTTTTTCGCTGACGACTTTAAAGGCGCGTTCTTCAGCTTCGTCGAGCAGGTCTTCAAGTTTGACGGTGTCCCCCGAGCGGGTTTTAAACGGTTTGCCGTCTTCTCCGAGGATTGAGCCGAACCACACGTGGGCCAATTTCACGGACGACGCAGCGCGATCGTCCCGAACCCATTTGCGGAAGGCGGTGAAGATTTGGCGAAAATGGAGCTGTTGGCGGCCGTCGGTGACGTAAACGATCTCGTCTGGTTTTTGACCCCAGGTGCCGCCTTCCATGCGGAATTGGAGAGTCGCGAGATCGGTCGTCGAATAGTTGAAACCGCCATCGCTTTTTTGGACAAGCGCGGGATGTTCTTTGAGTTCAGGAACGTCATCGAACGCGACGATCGTGGCGCCATCACTTTCTTTGGCGAGACCTCGTTTTTGCAAGTCTTCGACGACGGATTTCAAACGCGGGTTGTAATAGCTCTCGCCATAGGTGTAATCGAATCGCACGCCGAGCCGCGTATAGACGCGGTCGAATTGTTTTTCAGAAAGCGCGATCATCTCGCGCCAGATTTTCAGATTTTCCTGGTCGCCACTTTGAAGTTTGACGAGTTCGCGCCGCGCTTCGTCAAGAACCGCGGGATCCTGTTCACTGGCGGTGTTGACGAGTTTGTAGAGCCGTTCCAGTTCAGCAATCGGATCTTTTTCCAATGCGGCTTTATCGAGATGCTTTTTCCAGCCGACGAGGAGCTTGCCGAATTGCGTGCCCCAATCGCCGATGTGATTGTCGGTGATGACGCGGTGGCCAAGCAATCGCAGCACGCGCGCGAGGGAATCGCCCAGAATGGTGGAGCGAATATGGCCGACGTGCATCGGCTTGGCGACGTTCGGTGAACTGAAATCGATGACCACGCAACGGGGCTTTTGCGATTTTTG
>JAICXV010000767.1 GCA_025934545.1 Verrucomicrobiia bacterium | reverse complement strand
GTAAGGGCGCGTAAAAAGGTCGGCAAACAAATCGCGATCGCGAAACAACGAATCCACTGGATGCCCCAAAAATCCCGTATCGCAGCAAAGCCGGCCAATCGCCTCATAATCCGACTCCTTGCAAGGCCGAATGCGTATGTCGTCGTATGTGAGCGTCTCGCGCAAAATCGCCGATGCCGCTCCAGTCCGCGGGATTCCCACTCCATTGAGTGCGCGCCTATCGAGCGCAATTGAATTCTTCGTGTTTGCAATCATCCCATGCCTTTCTCGATTTCTTGACGTGAATAGTCGAAACGCATCGCAGAAGTCCGGGCTGGAGTGGGTGCCCGGCCGTTCCGTGTAACATTCAACTCGATCTTCCAACAGTTGACGGCGGCACGCGGAACCGACCTCCGCGCTTCGCTCGCAACCCTCGTAATTTACCTCGGCAGCGAGGGAAATCCACTGGGGTAAAACCTTTTCCCCATCGCCGGGCAAATCGCCCCATGGACAACGCTCCCGGTTATCCGAAAAACCACCGTTCCATAGCCCTCAGTTCCATTTTGAACTGCGCACCGCTCATGAACCACGCCGAAATTTCGGAGCGCCAGCCAGTTTCCCTTTTATTCCCTTGCCGTTCATTCCTCTGCCTTTTTGATTGATGGAAAGAAGTCATCGCTTTGTCGCGAAGCGACCCGCAACAATTTCTACCCTGCGGTCATCTCGCCGAAAGACCAGCCAGCACCGGCTTCAGCACTCGCCATACGTTCTCCGCGACAATTTTGTGCCCGGCCGGAGTCGGGTGAATACGGTCCGTCTGATTCAATTCCGGCTTTCCGCCGACCCCTTCCAATAAAAATGGAACGAGCGTTGCATGATTCTTTTCGGCTAAATCGGGAAAAATTTGTCGGAATGCAGTCGCGTACGCAAGACCCATATTCGGCGGCATCTGCATCCCCGCGATCACGATCTGTGCGCGCGGATATTTTTTGCGCGTGCGGTCGATGATTGCCTGGAGATTCGCGCGCGTGGTGGCCGCGTCGATTCCGCGCAAGCCATCGTTGCCGCCGAGTTCCAGGATGAGCACATCGACGTTTTGTTTGAGCAGCCAGCCGATGCGCCGCAAACCGTCCGCGCTCGTGTCGCCGCTCACGCCGGCGTTGATGACGTGGAAGTTCCAATGCGCCGCGTCGATCTTCTTTTGCAACAATGCCGGAAACGCTTCGCCCGGGTCGAGCCCGTAACCCGCCGCGAGGCTGTCGCCGAGGACGACGATGTTTTTGCGCGATGTCGTGTTCGCCGGTTCATCCGCTGCCTGGGCGCAAAATGCGATGAAGCCGACCAGAAGCGCGCACAAACGCACGGTGCTGAGGAATCGGAAACGAGTTCGGCTCATTCAAAAACGGTTTTGTCTCTTGTTGCCCGAAACGGATTGAACTTACCGCCGACTTTCGCGGAACGCCAGAGCGGAACAGTTGCGTTCGCAATTTGACGTATCCCGGCGCGCGTGGGATAACAATCCGGTGAGTTCAAACGCCATATTGGACGTCCGGCAATTGTCCAAAAGTTATCCCAATGGCAGCGGCCAATTGACGGTCGTCAAGGACATCAGCTTCGCGCTCGAACGCGGCGCGACTTGCGCCATCCTCGGGCCGTCCGGCAGCGGCAAGACCACGTTGCTTGGCTTGTGCGCCGGACTCGACCAGCC
>JAICXV010000582.1 GCA_025934545.1 Verrucomicrobiia bacterium | reverse complement strand
GATCACGCCAGAGAAAGGCCACAACTACGTCACGAGCGACGGCCAGCATTTGCGCGGCGAAGAGGCGGAAGCGTTTGCGCGATATCTGCGCTCGCGGTTGTCGCAAATGGGATTGCTTCAACCAAAATTACAGCGGTCGTCGAACCGACTGTGAAACAAATACGCCATGGCAGCGTGTTGGTCGCGATAGTCTGCGCGATCATTTGCTTCGGGTGTGACTCGCTTTCGCACAGGACGGGGTTCGGCAAAAGTTGGTGGGCTCCAGTTCCGACGAATGGCGCGCCGGCCTGGGAAATTTTTCCGCAAGATGCCAAACCCGGCGAAGTCATTTTATCGAAGCGCAACGAATTGGGCCTGCTCTCGAACTTCGCGCCCACGCCCTTCACCTATCGCGGCAAACGTTATGCGAGCGTTGAAGGTTTTTGGCAGGCGATGAAATTTCCTGAGAACGAAAATGATGCGCGCGCGAAATTTGCCGGACTGAATTGGCCTTACACGCGCGCGCAAGTTGAACAGATGTCCAGCTTCGAAGCCAAAAGAGCAGGGGACATCGGCTCGGCCAACATGAAAAAAATGGGCATCGATTGGGTGAGCTTCGAGGGCAAGCAATTCGAATATCGTCCGGCGCAGCCCGGCGAGCACTATCGATTAATCGTCGAAGCGATGCGCGCCAAAGTCCGGCAGAATCCTGCGGTCCAAAAAGTTTTGCTCGCGACCGGCGATTTGATTTTGAAACCCGACCACAAACAGGAACCAAACCCGCCTGCCGCATGGCGGTATTACGACATCCTTATGCAAATCCGCTCCGAACTCCGGCATCCACAACCCTCGCTCTCATCCGAAACAAAAGTTCATGTCTTCCGCCTCAAGCCGGGTGACGACTTGCGCGAATCGCTGGAAGAGTTCGTGCGAGCCGGGAAAATCCGCGCGGGATTTATCGTCACCTGCGTGGGCAGTCTCGACGGCGCAAAACTCCGGCTCGCCGATCAAAAAGATTCCGCCACATTTCCCGGTAAATTCGAAATCGTTTCCCTCGTTGGCACCCTGTCGCCAGACGGTCCGCACCTGCACATTTCGTTGGCCGACGAAACGGGCAAAATGATCGGCGGCCATTTGGTTGAAGGCTGCATCATTTGCACCACAGCGGAAATTGTGATTGGCGAAGCGACAGATTTGAAGTTCTCGCGCCCGCGTGACCGTCAAACCGGCTTCAACGAATTGGAGATTGAGAAGAACTAGCTTCGAGTTCTTTAACGTATCGCTGACATAGCAAAAGTGGTATCGCTCCGATCACGCCGAAGGAGCAATCGATGAGGCGCCAGAACATTGGGATGCCACGCATCCCGCCGAAGATGAGCGCGTAAGGAATCACCAGCGCACATGCAATCAAGCCAAACGTAAACAGCCATTTATTCCTGACCGGATCGCGCAATACACCGACAAACACCAGAGCGATCATGAAATGCCCAAACGCCAACCAGTCGGTGCCGTAAAAAAGAAATCCGTGATTGGTCGCCACATCGGTCAGCGCCTGATCAACTTTGAGCAGCCACTCCGACATTAACGAAGGAGTCGATGTTGCGAAATGCTGCGCCAATTCATGCACCTCGGACTGCAATGGAATGGCTGTTACACCGCTGATAAACAGGCCAATGATAAACAACCATACGAGAAACCGGATCCGTTTGTGCAGGAGAGTTGCGCGTGGGCTCATTGGGTTTTTATGTTACGGAAAAACCAATGTTTTCAACGAATGAAAAACGGCTTCGTAAAACGTGCCGTGAAACGCTTCGTCTCGCAGAAACTCAACACGTAAACCCGGTGAACCGACGAATGGCCGAAGGATCCACGAGATTTGCGCGCCGAGGAATAAATTTACGGTCAGCCATGCGAACATTGTTCGGCGACCGATTGCAACCGTGCTCAAGCTTTGCACCAATTGCAGCAAGCGTAGGTTTGCGGCCACGCCGGCGAACGCGATTACGGCCACGAGCACAATCATGATAAAGCTGTAAATCAGATTTGCTCCGGCAGTGAGCGCCGCTAGCGCGGGCACATTCCAAATTAGGAATGCGACGATCGGGCTGAACCCGCCAAGAATTATGGCGGCGATGGTGAAGCTCATTAGAATTGCGACCAGCGATTGCCGAAAGCCGATGTTCAACCCCAGCAACGGCGCCAACATACCGTTGAGCAGCGCGTTGCCGAGGCAGGTGAGCAAAAGAACGAGAGGCAACTTCGCGGCGGAGTAGAGCGCTTGCATCGGGCTATTCCATAAGCCAACTGCGGCACCAAAACACCCGCAGCCAATGACGATGGTCGTCACGCAGATGAGGATGCGGCGTGCAACCCAATCACACAACCATTGGACAAGAATTGCGAGATTGCCACGCAACAGCGCGCCCGTTTGACTGAAGCTTGCCATCGTGCCGTTGGAGTTCATGGCGACCTTCCGCAATTACTGCTTCGCCACAGCGAGATTGTCCACCCAGTGACTCAGAAAGAACTGTTTCTTCTCCGGAAAGAAGTGGTCCGACGTCCCGATGATCGGTCGCAATGCCGTCGTCATTTGTAACGCCACGATCACAAAAATCGCGCTCCACAGCACGAGTGTGCGATTGCGTGCGCCATTCACGTGGGCGAACCCTCGCGCCAAAAACTTCAGGCCAAACGAAATGGCAATGGCCCAAAATATCAGGTGCAACGCGCCGATGGCAGCGAGCGATTCGGTGGATTGTGAAAATACCCAGGCCACCGGCCCAAGTCCGATCAATAATATTGCCGTCAACGCCAGCATGCCGGCCAGCAGGCCAAACACATCGCCGAGGCGCGCTTGCGCTCCG
>JAICXV010000036.1 GCA_025934545.1 Verrucomicrobiia bacterium | reverse complement strand
GCGGGCGGGTCTTCATGCCCAGCGTCAGCGTCTTTCCATGCATCATTTCCATTATCATAACGGCGAACTGTATTGCGAACGGGTCAGCGTGTCGTCTTTGGTCGAGAAGTATGGCACCCCACTCTACATCTACTCGAAGCAGACGCTGGTCGATCATTTCGAGCGGCTCGATTGCGCTCTCAGTTCCGTCGAGCACCTCATTTGCTACGCCGTCAAGGCGAACTCGAACCTGGCAGTTCTCCGGACCCTGGCCGATCTCGGCAGCGGATTCGATATCGTCAGCGGGGGCGAACTGCAGCGCGTTATTGCAGCGGGCGGGGACCCGCGCAATTGCGTCTTTGCCGGCGTTGGCAAAACGGAGGAGGAAATCGCTCTTGGTCTGAAGAAGGGCATCTATTCGTTCAACGTGGAGAGCGAAGCGGAGTTGGCGCGGATTGACGCCATCGCTGGACGATTGAAGAAGGTGGCACCCATCGCAGTGCGCGTGAACCCGAATGTGGACGCGCACACGCACGCCAAAATCACCACTGGCACCTACGAAAACAAATTCGGTATCCAGTTCGAACAGGTCGAAGGCGTCTATGCGCGCGCTTCCAAGCTGAAGAATTTGCGGTTGCGCGGACTGCAAATGCACATCGGCTCACAACTGACTAATGTCAACCCATACGAGCAAGCCGTTGAAAAAGTGCTGCCGATGGTTATAAAACTTTCGGCTCAGTACAATTTCGAATTCTTCAGCATCGGCGGCGGTCTCGGCATTATTTACAAACCAGCTTTGGCAAGTGGCTCAGCGAATTGGTGGAAATCTTCGGCAGCGAAAGGATTGTTAACGCCGGCGACTTACGCAGAAAAGCTCGTGCCGCGCCTCAAACCGCTCGGCCTGAAAATTTTGATCGAACCCGGCCGCTTTATCGTCGGCAACGCCGGCATTCTCGTCACCCGCGTCGAATACGTGAAGCGCACCGGCAAAAAGAATTTTGTTATTGTCGACGCCGCGATGAACGACCTCATTCGGCCGGCCTTTTACGATTCCTATCATGAAATCGTTCCCCTCCAACAGGCGCGCAATGGTGCGAGCAAAACCATCCCGTCGGATGTAGTCGGGCCGATTTGTGAATCGGGCGACTTTTTCTGTAAGGACCGTCCATTGCCAAAAGTGGATGAAGGCGATTACCTCGCATTGCTGAGCGCCGGCGCTTACGGATTTGTCATGGCGTCCAATTACAACGCGCGCGCCCTTGCCGCGGAAGTTCTGGTGAACGGCAAACAGGCCGCACCCGTTCGTGAGCGCCAAAAAGTTAAAGATATCTGGCGCGACGAGAAAATTGCCGGCTGGCTCAAAAAATAACCGCGTCGCCATGAAGCTGCAGGCGTTGTGGACAATTCTGTTTTTGCCGATCGCAGTTGCGGCTGCGGATGCAAAATTCGATGTCCGCAACGAAGCGGAGTTCCGCAAATGCATCCCGGCGGACGCGAAGCTGGAAAAGCTCGCGGGCGGCATGGCGTTTACCGAAGGACCCGTCTGGGTTGATTGGCTTTCAGGAGTCGTTTTTAGCGATATCCCCGCTGATGAATTAAAGCTGTGGACCGCGTCGAAAGGTTTGTCGACATACCGCAAGCCGAGTCACAACGCGAACGGTAACACCACCGGGCCGGACCACCGCGTGATAACGTGCGAACACACGACGCGCCGTGTGTCAGTCGAGGAAGCGGACGGAACGATTCACACGCTCGTCGATTCGTATCAAGGCCACAAACTGAACTCGCCCAACGACGTAATCGTAAAATCCGACGGCTCGATCTGGTTCACCGACCCGCCCTATGGAATCCAGCCGAACCAGGCCGAACTGCCTGGCAATTTCGTGTTTCGATTCGAGCCCAAAACCAAAAGGCTCACCGCCGTCCTCACGAATTTCAATATGCCTAACGGCCTTTGCTTTTCGGCGGACGAATCAAAGCTCTACGTCGCCGATTCCGGCGCGGCGCGTCATATCCGTGTATTTAAATGCGACCCCGACAACAAACTCGATGCCGGAAAAGTTTTTTGCGCCATTGATAAAGGGTTGCCCGACGGGATTCGTTGCGACGGCGAAGGTCGAATCTGGTCGACGTCCGACGACGGCGTGCAGATTTTTTCGCCGACCGGCGAATTGATCGGGAAGATTCTGGTTCCGGAACCCCCAGCCAATTTGTGTTTTGGTGGAACCAATCGCGACACCTTATTCATCACCGCGCGGACCTCGCTCTACTCGATCAAGGTCGCACCGCAGAAGCGCGGCATAATTCCGCCAAATCCGCGCAGGTTTGAAAAAGAAATCCGCGCGTTCGAAACTTGGGACCGCACCAACGCTCCCGCTCCCGGTGGAGTTGTGTTCGTGGGCAGTTCGAGCATCCGAAAATGGACGTCGCTCGCCAAGGACTTTCCCAATTGCCATGTCCTGAACCGCGGTTTCGGCGGTTCGCATCTGGGCGATTCCGTGTTTTATGCCGACCGGATCGTCGTGCGATATAAACCGAAAACAGTCGTTCTTTTCGCTGGTTCGAACGACATCAATTTCGGCCTCTCACCGGACCAGGTCGCCAACGATTTCAAAGCGTTCGTCCAAAAAGTCGGGACCGCCCTGCCCCACGCTGAAATTCTTTATCTTTCAATCAGCACGAGCCCAAGCCGGGCCGAACAATTCGATCGTGTGCAAAAAGCAAACGACCTTATCCGAAACGAAATCGCGCATCTTTCAAACGTGAAATTCGTCGATGTCGTTTCGTCGATGATCGGGCCCGACGGCAAACCGAAACCGGACATCTACAGTCCCGATCGCCTCCAAATGAATCCTAAAGGTTACGCGATCTGGACTTCGATTTTGCGCCCGTATTTGCATTGCGATTAGGCGATTCGTTCTGGCAGATATAGCCCGTGATTTTTCGCAGCATTCTCATTCTCCTGCTTTGCAGTTGGTCCACTTTTGCCGCAATCGAACCCTCGTCCGGCACCGCGGCGCATTATGTCGTTTCAAGCGGCATGACTGATTACAACGCGCCCTTTAGCGACGTCGATGTTTTGTACGGACCGCTTGAAAAAGTAAACCGTGCGACCGCGCGCTGGGAGCAATTCACCATTCGCAACAGCACCAATCCGCTCTGCACCGTCCGTTTTCTGGTGCCGCAAAACAGCCATCACAAGATTTTACGTTATCAAGTCTTGATCAACACGAACGCGACCGAATATCGCGATGTCAACACCGGCACGGCGCTTCTGCCGGACTGGGACCAATTTGAACACTATTTCTTACCGCAACCAGCGCGCGCAACTGCTTTTATGGAAGGCGTGCCGCGAAGCTGCACGTTGCTCGGCCATTTTCTTTCACTGCACACGAACGTTCATGGCGCCGCCTGGCAGCAATGGCCGAATGTCAAAATTCTTGATCTCAATCGCGAGGTCCTCGTCGGCACCGGCCGCAACGCTAAAGACGCCGAAGGCCACCGTCTCCCGCAAAAGCCTGAGAAACACGAATACACCTACGTCGAATTTAAAGCCGACGACTACCGGACAATGATCGATGCCGGGATAAATTTGTTTCTCGTCGCGCCGCCACAGGAGAAATGGGTGCGCGACGAACCCGTATTTTATCTGCGCCCTCCCGATGGAGCGCCCGCGTTGAGTTTTCCCGCTGATATATATCGCGCCAATTATTTGGGGTTCACCATGTTTATGGACGAGCCGGCGGTGCTGACCGTTTTCGATTCCAAAGTTCAACACGTCGCCCGCAGTTATGACGACATGGCGCAACTCGTCGAAATGCGCACACAGGCGACCTACCTGGCTGCCCATCCTTATGGCGAGCGCTGCCTCGAAAACATGTTTAAGAACATGGGCGTGAATTTCGGCGATATGAATTTGCTCCAAGCCGATTTTCCCGCGTGGGAAACGCGGCTGGAATACGGCTTCTACGAAATGCGCGGCGGATGCAACGGCATCGTTCACGAAGGTCGATATAACGTCGATTCATTTAACAACGAACTCAAAACCGCCACTGGGAAAAATTGGAATTTCTCCGCCGACGCGTTGTTCAAAATCCACTTCGCACTCTTGCGCGGCGCGGCCGCGCCGTTCCACAAATTTTGGGGCACATCCATTTACGGACAATGCGATCCCATGCTTGCCCCGACAGCGCTCACCACTGCCTACGATATGGGCGCGCGCTATTTTTGGTTCTGGACGTCCGACCACGATCATCACGTCCCCTGGCCCGAACAATTGGCCCTTTCACGCACACTGAAGGAACACGTGTCGCAACATACACGCCAATCCATTTACAAGCGGTCGCCAACACGCGACGTCGCCATCGCATTGCCGGATGGTTTGTGTTTTCCATTCGACCGCTTTGACTGGGTCGAAGCGCCCACGCCGCAATTGAAGGCCAACCAATTCGCGCACCTCCAAGCCGTGCGCCTCCACACACTCGCAGCCATCAATCAGTGCCTCAAACGGCACGAAGATTTCGATATCACGATTGATGACGGACGACGCATCGACGGCTATCGCCGCGTGATTCGGATCAAATAATTACGCCAGCTTCCGTTTAAATCGCAGCGCGCTGAGCATGAACAAGACCACGCCAAACGCGATTAACACAACGACATTTATCCAAAATTCCTGCAGGCTCGCCCCGCGCAAAACGATCGCGCGCATAAGTTCGATGAAATAAGTCGTCGGAATGAAGTAACCGATTTCGTGGAAAATCCACGGCATCGTTTCACGCGGAAAAATGAATCCCGAGAAAAATACCGACGGCAGAATCAAAGCCATCGACATTTGCATTGCCTGCATTTGATTTTGCGCTCGAGTCGACACAAGTAATCCCATGCTCAAAAGCGCGAACACGTAAACAAAGGTGGCGGCAAACATCGCCAGAACACTTCCGGCAATCGGCACCATAAACAGCCAATGCATGATGGCAAACAGCGTTCCTGCCATAATCAGACCAATGCACATGTAGGGCGTCAGTTTTCCGAGCATCAAACCCCAGCGCGACAATGGGCTGACGAGCAATTGTTCCAACGTGCCGCGCTCGCGCTCGCGCACTAACGACATGGCGCTGGCGAAAGTCGTCGCGATCTGCAGGACGACGCCGATCACGCCGGGCACAAAAAAATTCGGACTGCGCAACGCCGGGTTATAAAGCACCTGCGGCCGCACGTCGACCGGCACCTGCGTTCGTCCGCTCTCTTGTAACAGCGCGACCACCGACTGCCTCAGCGTTACGGCCCGCGACGTATTCAAAGCCTGGAGCGCCGGCGTAGAACTCGAGCCGTCAATCAGCACCTGGACATGCGCCGTTCGTCCGGCGTGAAGTTCCCGCGTGAAATCCGGCGGAATCTGCAATGCCGCCCACGCCTTTCCACGGCGCATGATCGTTCGCACATCATCGAGACTGTTCGCAACGCCCGTGACGCGAAACGTTCCCGTGTTGGCGAATCGGTCAACCAACTCGCGACTTTCCACTGTCCGATCCTGATCGTAAACAATCAGCGACATGTTTTTAATGTCGTTGTCCAACGCGTAACCGAACGCGATCATTTCCACCAGCGGCGGAAAAAACATAAAGAACAACGTCATCGGGTCGCGCAGGACGCCGATAAATTCTTTATACAGAACAGCCCCAAATCCACGAAATGGCGTTCTCACGCAGCCTCCTTTTGTTTTTCAGGTTCACGATTCGCCGTCAACGTGACGAACACATCTTCAAGCGAAGGCGAAATCTGCCGGATATCGACGTTCGTAATATTCGCTTGAGCCAATTGCGTCCGAATCGTTTCGTCATTCACCGATTGATCGACGAGCAAACGCATCGATTGCCCGAACACGGTGGCCGATCGCACGCCGTTCAGGTGACGTACAATTTGCAGCGCCTGCGTGACATGTTCCGAAGTCACATCCAGCCGTTTTGTCCCCGGCGGATTGACTTCCGGTAACTTTTTCAAATCATCGGGCATCCCGCAAACGATCAGTTTAGACATGTGAATATATCCGACGTGCGTGCAACGCTCGGCTTCATCCATATAATGGGTCGTGACAAAAAGAGTCATGCCGCGACTCGAAAACTCAAACAACAAATCCCACAATTCACGCCTCGCCACCGGATCAATGCCCGCAGTCGGTTCGTCGAGGAACAGCACTTTCGGATCGTGCAGGAGCGAGCACGCCATCGCCAGCCGTTGGCGCCAGCCGCCGGAGAGTTGCGCCGCGCGCCTTTTCAGAAACGGCTCGATGTGCGTGACGGCAATCAGTTGGTCGCGCTTTTTCGCGAGCGCGTCGCCGCGCAATCCATACAATCGTCCGTAGAACGTCAGGTTTTCGTAAACGGTCAGTTCGTCATAGAGCGAAAACTTTTGCGACATATATCCGATGATGCTTTTGATTTCATCGGTTTGTCGCGTGACATCGAAGCCAGCGATTTTCGCCGTGCCTTCGGTTGGTTGCAAAATTCCGCAAAGCATCCGTATCACCGTGCTTTTGCCTGACCCGTTCGGCCCGAGAAAACCAAAGATGGAGCCGGTCGCGACCTTGAACGACACATGGTCAACCGCCGTAAAATGCCCAAATCGCTTGGTCAACCCTTCACATTCAATCATCGCGTCGGTCGGCATAGCAGTTAGCGCGTGTGTTCCGGAACGCTTGGGAACACAGCATCGACCGACATGCCGGGGCGCAACTCGTCGACGGCATCCAAACGAATTTTGATGCCGAATGTCTGTTTAATCCGCTCCTCGGTCGTTTGCACGTTGCGCGGCGTGAACTCGGCGACGCGCGCAATTTGCTCGATCACACCGTTGAACGTTTTGTCGGGAAACGAATCGACCTTTATTTTCGCCGCGCCACCGACCTTGAGAAAGCCCAGCCACGTTTCAGGAACATACACGCGGACCCAAATATCATTTGCGAGAACCAGCGTCGCCACCTCACGATTCGCCGGAATCACATCTCCAACCTTCACGCTCAACACTTCCAAAATCGTATTCGTTGGCGAATAAATGCGCATCTCGCGCACCTGTGTTTCCAATTCGGCCACGTCCGCTTTCGCTTGAGCAATCCGCTCGGAACGGGTGCCGGCGACGAGCAAATCATATTGACTCTTCAACGCCGCAACACTTTTTTCTAAAGACTGCACGCGATTGGCCGTCCGGTCATGTTCTTCGGGTGAAATGGTGTGCGTGGCCAGCAATTGCTCACTCCGCTTTGCCTCCCGCCGTGCCAGGTCCAATTCCGCGACTTGCGCCTCCCATTGGCTTTTCGCCGCCGCCAATTCCTGCGGGCGCGGCCCGGCGATCAGCTCCTGCAAATTCGCATTCGCCCGATCAAGTCTCGCTTGCAATTCGCTCGCTTCGAGCTGAACGATCAAATCGCCCGCCTTCAGGCCGTCGCCCTCGCGCGCAAAGATTTTTTCCACCCGTCCGCCATAACGCGAAGCGACGTGTACTTCGTCAGTTTCGATGGTGCCAGAAACAGAATCAGTGCGATGCGGCGCGCACGAGACAAAGCCAAGCGCGGCGACAATACACAGGAATGTTTTACACACCATTCCTACGTCATGCCACGAATCAGCGAAAAATACAGAACGATTTGTTAACTGAGAAACTTCAACAAATTGGTGGGCACTTCCGGATCGCCAATCGAGAAAATCCGTTCCGACAAATCGTTCAAGGCCAGTCGCGTGCTCTCGAAGCTCGACGATAACCTATCGAAAATCGGCGCGAGCTCGTACGTTCGCGCCAGCCGATGATTGCTCGCCGCACGGAAATTGGCGCGACCCAGGTCTTCGTAATAACGCAAATTCGGAAAACCGCGTCGCTCATTACGAGCTCGAATCCGATCTGGAAACACGCCCGACAGGAACAACGATTGATTCCCGATGTGCGCTTGAATGTAAAAGCTCGTCCGATCATCGGCCGTTTGTAACGCGGCGAGCATTTCAAAGAAATAGTCGAGCGGTTTATCGGTCCCGGGCAGTATGCACCGCGTGTTTTGTTGATTCGAAAATTCGCTTAACACTTCCGCCACATAATCCGCGACGTTCCGATCATCGATGCCCGACCGGCGAAAGACGTGCCGCACCAAAACGTAAAAATAAAAATGCGCCGACACGCGAAGGCATCGGCGCTGTTCCAACAACGCTTGGAACAAATTGTCATCATCGAGAATTAGATCGCGCGCCTCGGGATCCGTCAGGAGAGAAACGAGCGACGGGGCGGCATCTCCCTTGGCCGCAAGGACCGTCGAAATAAAAGCAATATCTTCCGCCGTAAATTGCACCCGGCAATTGGGCTGAATCACTTTCATACTTATGCAATCAGCAACTTCAATTCCAAGTAATTGGCTGGAAGAATATCATCCATAAGCGCGGCTCAATTGGAAGCATAATGTTTCTCCTCCATTAACTTACAACGCTGGACCGGAGTTTCAACAGGAGTCAACTATCCGCAAGCTCCCTGACCTGGGAGCATTCAAACTGATCCTCATCGGACCGCGGACTTCAGTCCGCTTCAACTTCACCTTCCAAACCCAGCGTCAAAATAATCCAGCACGCATCATATTCGTGCTTTTAATCGCAGCACTTACCCGCTTGCCATTGCATCATAACCCGCCAGCAGACAATCTATCAGTGCCATGAACGCCGAACACGTCCTGCTCTACGCCCGCTCACGCCGGCAGGTCATGGATTGGGGTTTGGTCCTCACCAGTCAAGGCATCGAAGCCGCCATCGTTCGCGAAGACGAGCGCTGGGCGCTTTCGCTGCACCCGCAAGATTACGACCGCGCCTCCGCCGTCCTCAACCAATACGTCGCCGAAAATCGCGGCTGGAAATGGCAACAAACATTGCCGGGCTCCGACCTCACCTTTCACTGGGGCAGCCTGCTTTGGGCTCTGGCTACCGCCGCCATCTATTACTGGAGCATGGTTTTATTTCCGCACATGCAAAGCGCGGGCGCGATGGATAGCCAACTCGTGCACCAGGGACAATGGTGGCGCTTGTTCACCGCCGTAACATTGCACGCCGACGTCAGCCATCTCCTCGCAAACATTACGATCGGAACCGTCCTGATCGGTTTTGCCATGGCCCGATTCGGAGCCGGCGCCGCCGTGTTAGCAACATATATAGCAGGCGTCCTCGGCAACGTCGCGGGCCTATATATGTATGCCGACCATCACCGCTCACTCGGCGCGTCCGGGATAGTCATGGCCGCACTCGGAATACTTGCCGTCCAATCGCTGGCCCTTTGGCACCGAGACCATAGTTTCCGCCAACTTCTCGCCCGCGCATTAGCAGCGGCGCTGCTCATCATGCTGTTGATTGGAACATCTCCACAAAGCGATGTCGTGGCGCACTTCGGCGGCTTTTTTGCGGGAGCCATTTTTGGATATGCCCTAAGTTGGGTTGCGCCCGAACGCCTCAAAACATTCAGCGTAAACTTCCTTTGCATCTCCCTAACTATGGCGTCAGTCGCTCTGACTTGGTGGAAAGCCAAGGGATGACCGTCATAAATTCCATGTCACTCGTGATTAACGTTTGACCGCTCCTCTTCATCACGATTGAATCGACCTGCATGACACCGCATTTTCACGTCTCGCGCCGCCGGTTTCTCAAAACAACCGCTCTCATTTTCGCCAGCCTCGGTCTGCCCGGTTGGTTTATCGAAGAAGCTCAAGCCGCGCTGCGTCATACAAAAAAACTCGGG
>JAICXV010000221.1 GCA_025934545.1 Verrucomicrobiia bacterium | reverse complement strand
TCCGCGGCACCGTCGATCTGCGCAAAGAACAAGTGCGCCTGGTCCGCAGCCGTTTTGAAGGCGGCATCGGCAACGACCTTGATGTATCACGGGCTGAAACGGAATTGGCGACGACTGAAGCCGACTTTGCCGCCCTCGCGCGGCGTCGCGCTGAATTGGAAAATGCCATCGCCATCCTCACCGGGACCAACCCTTCGACGTTCAAGCTCGCCGCAATGAATGATTCGAAGTGGCACCCTGCGCCTCCTGCGATCCCTGCGGGACTGCCCGCCGAATTGCTCGAACGCCGTCCCGACATCGCTGAAGCCGAACGCGCTCTTGCTTCCGCCAACGCACGCATCGGTGTTGCGAAAGCCGCATTTTTCCCGGTGCTGTCGCTGACTGCTTCCGGCGGCTTTGTCAGTGGTGACATTAACACACTGTTCAATTGGGACAGTCGCGTCTGGTCGGTTGGCCCGAGTCTCTCGTTGCCGATTTTTGCGGGTGGCCGCAATCGCGCCAACTTACAACGCTCCAAAGCCACATATCAGGAGGCCGTGGCGAATTACCGCCAACGCGTTCTCGTCGCGTTTGGTGATGTTGAGAACAGTCTATCGGACCTGCACTTTTTGAGCGAACAAGCGGCGGCCCAGCGACGCGCTGTCACCAGCGCAAATCGGTCCGTCGAATTGGCGACCGAACGTTATCGCTCCGGCATTGTCAATTACCTCGAGGTTGTTGATGCCAGCCGCGAAGCCTTGCAATCCGAACGCGCCTACGCCCAACTCGCCGGCCAGCGCCAAGTCGCTACTGTCCAACTGATTAAAGCGTTGGGCGGCGGCTGGGATAACCGCCAGTTATTGGCGCAAAATGCGAATTTCACCCAAACAACCGCCAAGTGATAGGAAATGAATTTAACAACGTCTAAAGGATAAGATTATGAAAACGAAGTTGAGCAGACCCCGCATCCATCCCGGTAGGGCGCGTCGCTCCGCGCGGCCCACTTCTATCGAGGTTAAGGTGCTGAAAACTGAAACGGGTAATGTCGCCATCGAAAAAGCGCCGCGTGTGGAACGCCGCGCCGTCGTGACCGATGTACCTGACGCCAGCTATTCGCATGACGCTTATAATCTGTACATGCGCGAAGTCGGCGAAACAAAATTACTGACGCGTAAGGAAGAAAACGAATTGGCCAAGCGCATCCGCAAAGGCGACAAAGCCGCGCGCGAACAAATGATCAAGGCCAACTTGCGCCTGGTCGTGAAGATTGCGCGCGATTACGAAAATTACGGCGTGCCGCTGTTGGACCTCATCAACGAAGGCAACATCGGATTGATGAAAGGCGTCGAACGCTTTAACCCGCGCAAAGGCGCCAAGCTGTCGACTTACGCCGCGTGGTGGATCAAGCAAGCGATCAAACGCGCGCTCGCGAACCAATCGAAAACGATTCGTTTGCCAGTGCACGTCGTGGACAAATTGCTGCACATCCGTCGCGCGGAAGCGAAGTTGCAGGACGTGTTTGGCCGCGAGCCTTCTGATGAAGAAGTGGGCGCGGAAGTCGATTTGCCGGCGAAACGCGTCGCGCAATATCGCAAGGCATCCGTGCGCCCGCAGTCACTGGACGCGCCGATTTCGGATAGCGACGATACGAAAATTGCCGACGTCGTTCCCGACGCCAATGCCGGCACGCCTTACCAGGAGTTGGAAGGCAAAACGAACGTGGACATGATCCATGATCTGTTGCCGAGCCTGGACAAGCGCGAGCAAGCAATCTTGCGGCAACGGTTCGGCCTCGATGGTGGCGACGAACAAACGCTTGAACAATTGGGCGAAAAATTCGGCGTCACGCGCGAGCGCATCCGCCAAATCCAAGAAATGGCGATGGCGAAATTGCGTCGGAAAATTGAAAAACTCGAGACTGTCGTCGTCGAGTAACGTCACGGAGGTGGAGAATTGATTCGGGATGGTGGCAAACGACGCCATCCCGCAATTTTTTTATCGCACGGCTTCCTGCACCGCGCTGACGATAAAATCCTGATCCTTCTCGCTCAGGAACGGATGCATCGGAAGGCTGAGCACTTCATCCGCCGCTTTTTCAGACACCGCGAAATCACCGTGCTTGTAACCGAACGGCGCGAACACGGGCTGCTCATGGATACATTTTGGATAGTAAACGGCCGTCGGGATACCCTTGCCTTTTAGTTTTTGCGCCACGTCTTCGCGGTTTGGAACGCGGATTGTATACTGCGCGTAAACGTGCGTATTGCCCTTTTGGATTTTCGGCGTCACGCAGCAGTTTTTCAACTTCTCGGAATAACGCGCGCCAATGCGGTTGCGCGCCTGCACTTCTTCATCGAAATGCGGCCATTTCGCCAACAGCACCGCCGCTTGAATCGCGTCGAAGCGACCATTCATGCCGACGAGCGGATGATGATGTCGTTTCAATCCGCCGTGATTGCGAATGGCGCGCATGCGATCGGCCATTTCGTCGTCGCTGGTAAAGAGCGCGCCGCCTTCGCCGTAACAGCCAAGCGGTTTTGCGGGAAAGAAACTCGTGCTGGAAATTTTCGTCACCCCACAACTTCGTTTGCCGTTTTGCGTCGCGCCAAAACTCTGCGCGGCATCTTCGATCACCGTGATATTGTGTTTGGCGGCGATGCGGTTGATGGCATCGCAGTCGGGCGTTTGGCCAAACAAACTGACGGGAATGATCGCTTTGGTCCGGGGCGTGATGGCCGCTTCGATTTTCGAAATATCGATATTGTAAGTGTCCGGTTCGATGTCGATAAAAACAGGTTTTGCGCCGACGAGCAGAATCACTTCCGCAGTGCTGATCCAAGTGAAGGGAACCGTAATGACTTCGTCGCCGGGTCCTATGTTCAAAGCGCGTAAGGCAATTTCCAGTGAATCCGTTCCGCTCGCCACCGTCAGGCAATGACGTGTGTTGGTATACTTCGCGAGCGTCTCTTCCAGTTCGGTGTTTTCGGGACCGAGAATGTATTGGCCGTGTTCGAGGACTTTTTTAATGCGCGCATCAATCTCGGCCTGATACCGCCGATATTGCGTCTTCAAATCGATAAACTCCATCGAGGACAATTAAGGATTAAGACGTAAAAATTAAGAAGGAAAAAGTGCTTTCGATTTGTGCTCGGCGACGACGATGGACCGGGCAGCGCGGATCCCACTTTCGATCGCGCCATGGACGGTCCCGAGGTCGGCAATCGAACTCGTCGCTTCACCCGCAAAGAACAACGTGTCATCAATCGGTTCGGCAAGTTTCGGCGGCGCATCAACGTTTCCAACCGAAGCATAACTGTAAGCACCGCACGTAAACGGGTCGGCAATCCAATTGTGCGATCGCCATTGTAGCAACGCCGCTCGCACCTTTGCTTCTGAAACTTCGAAAAGCTCACTCAGTTGCTTCAGCGCTGCGTCAGCAATCACCGCATGGTCGGACATCGCGATCGCCGCTGGTCCGCCGGCCCACCCGACGAGAATCGGTGCAAATGGCCGTGACCACCATGTGCGCAACGGTCCGTCTTTGGAATGAACAAATCCAAAATGCTTCGTGCCGAATCGCGATTTCCAAAATGCCTGGTCGAATTCAAAAAGCAGTTTTACGATCCCGCCCATTTCCATTCCGTCGATGGCCCGTTGTGTTTCAAAAGGCAGATCGGGCGTGAATGAAATTGCACCTGACTTCAACACTCCCAGCGGCAAAGTAATGATGACGCGCGGCACGTGCCAAACTGCTTCACCATCGGGTGTCTCGGCGACGACTTCGACATCGTGTGCCCGCCACCGAATCGAGTGAACGCGCGTCTCCAGTTCAATCGCCACTCCTCGCTCGCGCGCACGCGCCGCCAACCAATGCGTCAACCCGGAATAGCCACGCTCGACCCAAGCGGCTTTGGTGTGACCTTTGTCCTCAGACGCTATGCCCAGCGAATGACTGCTGATCATTTTCGTATCAGCGGCATCAAAGCCTTCTACAAACAAACGAATCATCCATTCATCGCGACATGGTCGCTCGCGGTCGCACAAATACTCGTCGAACGATTTGTCTTCCGTGTTGCGGTCGACTTCGGAAATACACTTTTCCATCGTAGGCCAAAATTCCGGATGTTTGACCAGTGGCGGATAAGCCCAGTGGTGGTTCGCGACTTTGCGGATGCCCAGACGCGCTTTGCGAATGAAATCCCACAGCGTCTCGTTCGCGCCGTGGACAAATTCCGCGCCCAGTTCGAAAGGCACAAACGGATCGCTGCTCGGCGCGGTCCAGACGCGTCCGCCAATTCGTTTGCGCGCTTCAAGGATTTTCACCGTCGCACCCGCGCGCGAAAGCTCATTTGCCGCCGCCAGTCCGGCGGCGCCCGCACCAATCACCAGAACATCGACCATACCCGGTAGTAACATCCTGCCTTCCTCGCATCTGCGCAACTGACTGGCATCAGATATGGAATTTGATTTTTACAACAGCCGCGTTCCGCGTACACTGCTCGACTCGCCATGAACAAGCCTAATTTTTTCATCGTCGGCGCGGCCAAATCGGGCACGACCACGCTTTACGACTATTTGAAGGGGCATCCTGAAGTGTTCATGCCGGAGGATTTATATAAGGAACCGTCCCATTTTGCCGACCTGCTCGACTGGTATCGCGATCCCAAAAAATACTTTGCGTTGTTCGATAAAGCCCAGCCGCAGCAACGTTGGATTGGAGAAGCGTCGACCGCATATTTGTCCGATCCATCAGCGGCCGGCAACATCTGCCGATACAACCCCGATTCGAAGATTATCATTATCCTGCGCAATCCCGCCGACCGCGCTTACTCGATGTATTGCTGGATGGTGCAAGATGGATACGAATACGTGTCTTCATTTGAGAAAGCGCTGGCCGCTGAAGAACGTCGGTCGCGAAAGAAGATCCCGAACTACTGGGAACCGCAGTATTACTACAACTACCTTTATTTCCGAGCCGGGCTTTATTCGGAACAAGTGAAGCGTTACTTCGATTTATTCAGGGGAAACGTTTTAGTGATGACCTTCGAAGAATTACTCGCCGGGGTAAAAGACGACTACGCGACTGTTCGGCAATTTCTTGGAATCGGTTCCCATCGTGCCACGGAGGAAGTGTCGAATCCGAGCGTTAGAGTGATTCATCCCACGGTGCAATTCTGGCTGCGCAAATTGAATAACAAAATGATTGGCGACCAGCCGACAAAAGAAGAGCGCGATGCGATTCTGCTGCGCGGGATTCGTCCCGGCAAGCCACCGCCGCTTCGGCCCGAAACGCGTGCCGCATTATTGGAACGTTACCGCGACGATATCCACGCCACG
>JAICXV010000272.1 GCA_025934545.1 Verrucomicrobiia bacterium | reverse complement strand
GCATCAGCACTCACCGACGGCGCCTCATCGCGAAACGGACTGAAATTGTGCGCAAACGGCGCATTCGTCAGGATGACATTGTTGCGCCGCGTCCCTTTGACCTCGAAGAGTCCCAGTTCGGGTTTGACCCATGCGATCCCATCTTTTGATTCCGCATAACAAACCGATTCGGTGCTGTCTCCGTCGCGCCCAGCCTTCGGTGACCCGCGATAATACATGCGGTAAACATCACCATCCTTGAACACCGTTACATAAGCGGAGAACTCTCCATCCCACGGCTTGTTAAATAAAATTGCCGTCCCGTCCCGATGCGGCTCGTGCAATCGCAGTTCCGTATTCTTCAACTCCGAAATCAAAAACCGATCGACAAATAACTCGCGACGCGTCCCCAATTCACTCGTGTCCGCCTGACACGCACCCGCAGCAAGCGACAAACCAATGGCCACGCAAAACAGAGGTTTCATCTCCGCTGACTTTAACGGGAACTTCATCACTGTCGAGCGCACGACAGGGTGTGTCCATCCGTCACGCAAACTGAAACAGAGTTTGGATTTTCGAACGCCGCGCACCATAGTGAATCATGGCCTCTGCCACGACCGAACTGGTGGTCCGGGGGATGAATTGCACTGGCTGCGCCAATAGCGTGACGCAAGCGTTGCGCGCCGTGCCCGGCGTTGCAAATGCCGAAGTCTCGCTCCAGGAAGGCCGCGCCCGCATCCGGTGGATCAACGGCCAGCCGACCGCCCAAACCCTCATCGCCGCTGTGAAGGACGCCGGATACCAAGCCGAAGTCTTAACTGCGCAACAACCAAAACGAAACGAGTGGTCCCCCTTGGATGGCTGGCGATTCAACGCGCTCGTCGGCGGCATCGTCACCGCTGTATTGATGACCGGCGAATGGGTCTTCCACCTCGACTCTCAAGTCTGGTTCCAATGGCTCGCCTTCGGTGTATCAACCGTCGTGCAAATCTTTTGCGGCGCGCGTTTCTATCGCGGCGCCTGGCGGCAACTCAAACAAGCTGCGTCCAACATGGACACCCTCGTGGCGCTCGGCTCAACCACCGCCTACGCGTTTTCCGTTTGGGTCCTGTTCTCAAACATCGGAGGTCATCTGTATTTCATGGAATCCGCCGCCATCATCACTTTGATCAGCGTCGGTCATTGGATGGAAGCGCTCGCCGCCACACGCGCCGAACATTCCTTGCGCGCGTTATTGCGTTTAGCTCCGCCAACTGCGCGACGTCTCGAAAATGGAACCGAGCGCGAGGTTGCCATCGAACAACTCACTGCGGGCGATCTGATTCGCGTCCGACCCGGCGAACGCATTCCTGTCGACGCCGATTTAACCGACGGCCAATCCAGCATTGACGAAGCGATGCTGACTGGCGAATCGATGCCGGTAGAAAAAGAAATCGGCGCAAAAATTTACGCCGGCACGATGAACATTTCCGGCCAATTCGTCGCGCGCGTGAGCGCCACTGGCGAAGGCACCGCTCTCGCGCAAATCATTGCTGCCGTCCAACGCGCGCAAAACAGCCGCGCCGATATTCAACGGTTGGCCGACCGCGTCAGCAACGTCTTCGTGCCCGTCGTTGTTTGCATCGCTCTCGCAACCGGTCTCTGGTGGGCGCTTGCGCCGCAACCCGCGCATCACGTCGTCGATGTGCTCGGCAAATATTTGTGGACGTCGCACGTGCCCGGGTCCGCTCTCGCTGCCGCTATCATTTGCGCCGCTGCGGTTCTGATCGTGGCATGTCCATGCGCGATGGGATTGGCTACGCCCATTTCGATCATGGCCGGCAGCAATGCCGCCGCACGCCGCGGAATTCTCATACGCGACGGCATCGCGCTCGAACGCGCCGGCGAAATCACCGCCATAATGTTCGACAAAACCGGCACACTGACTAAAGGCAAACCAACAATCGTCGCTTTCGAGAAAATCGGAGCGACCAATGACACGAGTTTCAAACTTGAAGATTTGGCCGCAACAGTCGCCAGCGCCTCCAACCATCCACTCAGCAAAGCCGTCGCGAAAGTTGGCAGCGGCAAAATTCCGCTACAAAACTGCCGCGAAATTCGGGGCGCTGGAGTTGAAGCTCAGACCGCAAACACCACGGTTCGCCTCGCGTCGGTCGCCTGGCTGAACAAATCAGGCGTCAACACCAAAGCCGCCGCACTGTTCATCGAAAACTGGACCGCTCGCGGAGCAACCGTGTTGGGATTAAGTGTCGGCGATCAAATCGTCGCCGCGATTGCCTTGCAGGACGCCGTTCACGACAACGCCCGGGAAGTAATCGACCGCGTCGCCAACAGCGGCCTCAAAATTTATCTGGTCACAGGCGACAATCCTCGCACCGCCAAAGCGATCGCCGAACAAACCGGCATCGCTGCGGAAAATGTTTTCGCTGAAGTCCGTCCCGAACAAAAAGCCGAGCTCGTCAAAACGCTCCAAAGTAAAGGCGAACGCATTGCGTTTGTCGGCGATGGCATCAACGATGCACCCGCGCTCGAACAGGCGGACTTGGGTATCGCCGTCAGTCAGGCCAGCGACGTCGCCAATGAAGCCGCGGATATTATTCTGCTGAAATCTGAAATCGGTGGAATCGTCGAAGCTCTCGACCTCGCGCGCGCGACGTTGCGCACCATCAAACAAAATCTTTTCTGGGCTTTTTTCTACAATGCAGCCGCCATCCCATTAGCCGCCCTCGGTTTCCTGAGCCCTGTGCTTTGCGCCGCAGCCATGGGCCTTTCCGACCTCGTCGTCATCGGCAACGCCCTCCGTCTCGCAAAATTCTCGACAGGCTTTTCAAACACAAAGACACAAAGGACAAGGAGAGCCGCAGAGTAAAATTATTTAGTTTTCTCTGTGAATCTCTGTGACCTTTGTGTCTCCGTGTTTAAATTTTCCTTACGCCTTTTTCTTGGTCTTAGCCGCCGCCTTTTTACGTTTGATATAAGCGTTGCGACGACTGCGTTTAATAACTTTATTCGATTGTTTACCCATAAAACTTTACTTTGTCTTTTTAATTTCGTTTGTTAGACGCGGCAATATGAAGAAGGTGTCCGCCCCATTCAATCTCATTTTCGTGTTCTCGTTATTGCTCGCCTCGTTATTCGCGGGCTGCGTCACAACCGAAAAATCGAAAGAGAAAAAAGAACAAACCACCGTTCGCCTCCATTTAGAAGTTCCGCAGACGGAAGATAATGGCGCCAGCGGCACTGTCCTCGTCACCAAACAAAAAATTCCCATCAACGTCGAACGCGAACCCTTTCTCTCTGAAGCCGACCTGCACCACGCCGAAATCATCGCAACCCCTGGCGGCTTCGCCATCGCGCTCAACTTCTCCGATCACGGCACCTTCCAGCTCGACATGGTCAGCACGTCCAACAAAGGCCGCCGCGTCGCAGTCTTGTTGCAGTTCCCCGAATCACATTGGGTCGCCGCTCCCGTCATCACCAAACGGCTTTCCAACGGCGTCTTCATCTTCACCCCTGACCTGACCTTGGAACAAGCCAAGCGGGCCGTGCGCGGTTTGAACAACGTCGCCGAAAAAGCCCGCAAAGGCTTCGGCAACTTCGCGCAATAAAAGGTGAATAGCATCCAGCCTTCACCGGTCAGTAATCCGATGCGCTGCTTCGCGAACCGTTGGAATTTGGTGCTTCTCTGGTGCTTGGTGTTTGGAACTTGGGGCTTCCGCGCCTGCTGCCAACCATTCCATCTTCCCACCGCCAACCACGCGCTCTTCGAAAAAAACGGCGGCGAAAAATTCTTCGTCGGTACCACCGGCAAACCGTGGGAAAGCGGCTGCTTTGGTTGCGTGCGGTCCGACGGTTATCAAATGCACGAAGGCCTCGACATCAAATGCCTTCAACGCGACAAACACGGCGAACCGACCGATCCCGTCATGGCCACAGCCGATGGCACCGTCGCCTATTTCAGCAATAACCCCGGTCTTTCCAATTACGGCCGCTACGTCGTCCTCAAACACCTCATCGACGGCATTGAAGTCTACTCGCTTTACGCGCACCTCAGCGCCATTCGCGACGGCCTCAAACCCGGCCAACCGGTCAAAACCGGCGAGCAAATTGCCACCATGGGTCGCACCAGCAACACTCGCGAACGCATTACCAAAGAGCGCGCCCACGTCCATTTCGAACTCAACCTCCTTTACAACGACAACTATTCCGGCTGGCACAAAAAATATCTCGTCGGCGAACGCAACGATCACGGCGAATGGAACGGCCAGAACCTCGTCGGCATGGATCCGAAATTGATTTTAGAATCCGAACGCACACAAGGCGCCAAATTCAATCTCGCGCAATGGATTCAGGTTCGTCCCGAACTCTTCCGCGTCATCGTCAAAAAAACGGATTTCCCGTGGCTGCGTCGTTATCATGCGCTTTTGATCGATCGCAACATCGACAAGAAAGCGATCGCCGGTTACGAAATCGCCTTCGATTACAACGGCCTGCCCTTCCAACTGATTCCCCATACTGCCGCCGAAATAAAAGGTGGTTCAAAATACCAAGTCCTCGACGTCAACACCGCCGAAGCCACGAAAAACCCCTGCCGCAAACTAGTCCGCCAACGCGGCAAACACTGGGAACTCACCAACAAAGGAACAGCCTTGTTGGATTTGTTGCTCTTTTAACCTCACTCACTCCCTTACCCACTTACCCACTCACGCCTGCGTTAATTCCGTTTAAAGTTGAGCCAAGTGTCATATGTGCTACACTGCCCACCGCACAGGGCCCATGACTTTCGAGTTCTCAATCCGCGGCCGCTCCGCTCCGCACCAACGACGCCTTGCGTT
>JAICXV010000562.1 GCA_025934545.1 Verrucomicrobiia bacterium | reverse complement strand
GCTCCAGCGCATCGCCGGCGGCTGGAAACCTGCGGGCATCGATATTTCGCAATGGCGCGAACTGCGCCAGATCACGACTGCGGGCAAAGATTTCTCGGTCAATTGCTATCTGGTTTGGGACGAAGTTTCGCGCGATGCGGCGTTGTTCGATACAGGCTTCGACGCCGCGCCCATTTTTCAATTAATCGACGAGAACGGGTTAAATCTGCGTCACCTGTTCATCACGCATCTGCATTACGATCACGTCGAGGCGATGGAACCGATTCGGCAGAAATATCCGAAAATCCATCTGCACGTGAATTCAAAAACGGTGCCGCCGCAGCATCGGACGCGGACGAATGATTTCCTTCAGTTGGGCAGTCTCCGTATTTCGAATCGCGAAACTCCCGGGCACGCTGACGAAGCTGTGACGTTTATCGTCGGCAACTGGCCAGAAGATGCGGCGCATGTGGCGATTGTCGGTGACGCGATTTTTGCCGGTTCGATGGGCAGCGGCAAGGAGCATTGGGACCTGGCGAAACAAAAGGTTCGTGAACAGATTTTGACGTTGCCGCCGGAAACGCTGATTTGCCCTGGTCACGGCCCTCTCACGACGGTCGCACAGGAAAAAGAGAACAATGCATTTTTCTAAACAAGCCTGAACGCGGCATGATTGCCGCGCTCCACAACCATCAACCAACCTGGGCAGGTTCGGCTTCGCGTTCCCCATGTTTGACTCCCACATCCGTGTCCTCCCATATTTTGCGCAAGACGTCCCGGCTGTATTGCAGGTAATGATGGTCCGGTGAAAAAACTTCCAATGTGATCGTGTCGTCGTATCCGACTTCTTTCAGGGCCCGCACACAACCGTATAAATCCACGTTACCCGTTCCCAACGGCAAATGAAGGTCGGCAGTGCCACCTTTGTTATCGTGCAAATGCACGTGGCGCAGGCGCGAGCCATAGACGGTGATAATTTCTTCGTAGGAATTTCCTGTTTCGGTGCCGCGCAAATTGCTATGGCCGATGTCGAGGTGGAGGCCGAGGTCGGGCAACGGTTCGAGCAATTCCGACAATTGTTCGACCGAGTTAAAATGCACCGGCACGTTCTCGACCATCAAACCGATGCCGGCATCTTTCGCGACCGGCAGCAGTTCGTTAAATGTTTCAATATTGGCGGCGACAACGTCCCGGCGGTCGTGCAGGTGTTGCTGGCGATCGGGATGAATGTTCATCCATTTGGCGCCGACGCAGGCAAACAGATCGATGCATTTTTTCAATTCTTCACACGTCGCCTTGCGCAAACTTTTAAAGGGCGAACCGATCGGCAGATAATAAGCGGTGTGTCCGACAACCGGCAGGTTGTGCCGCTCCAACGTTTCGCGAATCGCTTTCGGATTGACCTGCCACCATGCCGCAGCCGGAGGTTCAATCGTCAGGTCCACGAAATCCAAGCCCATCTCGGCCATCCATTGAATTTCCTTCAACGGATCGCAAGCCGGATGATTCATCGCTCCAATCAACATTTGTTTAATCCCTTCCGCGCCATGCCGCGTCCTCAAACCTGCAACAGTTCTGACGGTTGTCCGAGCGGCGCAAACCAACTCCGCGAGTCGAGCAATCTCGCTCGGATCGCGGTCAGTTCGTCATCAAAACCGAGCATCGCCGGAGGCAACCCTGCCCGTGTCCGCACAAACTCTGGAATTTTTCCAGCGCGGTCGGGACATAACCACTCAAAGACGTGCAGGATCGCATATATCAACGCCTCGTCTTCGCGAGCGCGATTGATCAAATGCTCCCAATCCAATGCATGTCCCGACACATAGAGAATATTGATGATATCCGCCCAATCGCAACGGTCGCGTTGCATGACGTAAGATTTTTGCCAAAGCATTTCTTCGGGCGGGATGACCTTGAGTTTGTCACCGTGAATGATCACCTCGTTCGCGCGCTGAAACCAAACGTCGTCAATGTCCGCGCGTCGATTGGCCATGCGGAAAATCAGGTCGACAATGAAACCGTCCATGACACTTCGATAAATCCATCGCCGATCATACGGGCACGTCGGATAATAGTCCTGAAATCCGGCTCGCGCCAAAGCGGCAGCCGCGCGCGGCGCGTGTTCCGGCAAAATGAAAAAATCCGCGTCTTTGGTGTCCCGGAGTCGGCCGGTGTAAAGGGCGAGGCCATACGCGCCGCCGAGAAGAAAATCCACTTTTTCAGCCTGCAACGCACTAATGGCGCGCTTGCATATTTCCCATTGTGGAATGCTGATGAGGCTCGTCCAAACAGGTTCGCTTATTTCGTCCACTGTCCCGCACTGGAGCCCGTCGCCCACCTCTTTCACACTCTTAAGATACCTCTTCGTGTCAATCTCGCAAATCGGCGTGCCCCCTGCATTTCGCTCCGTCATAGTTCTCCTTTACTCGTTTCCAAGTCTCAAAAGTGTATACAGCAGGAGCCTGGCCAATAACTGAAGCTGCGTTGCGCACCATTTAAGAAGTTACCGCGGGCTCCTAGTCTTTACCCTCAACGAAAATGTGTGAATAAGTCCGACCTCTTTGCTATTGACTGTCGATTCACCGCGGAAGATTCTTCCGACAGCCAAATAATTTAACCGGATTTCTCCCTCCCGGAGGTAACGTGGTGCAAATATCAATCGTAAATTAGTTTCCATGCCTCAACTTCCTCCTCCACATTATTTGAAGGCCGTCGAACTCGGGCTCGTCGATCCCGAGGCGATCGTCCCGCGCGAATGGCTGTATGACTTCTGCATTCTTTGCCCGGCCACTCCGGAAGATTGCGTGGGCTTTTTCCGCAATTACGGCATCACCAGCGATGTGGACGATAATACTTACCTGGCGTTGCTGGCGGGCGGATTTTTCCGGCACATTTTAGATGCCACGAAAATTACGCACCTTCTCGTCAGCCGTTTTGGACGTGTCGCGTCGATTGACTCAGGGTTGAAG
>JAICXV010000168.1 GCA_025934545.1 Verrucomicrobiia bacterium | reverse complement strand
CATAGATGTGTTCAACGCGACGTTGGCGGCAACGAATCTCACGGCTTCAGTCGCGGTCTACAATGTTCCTTCGTTGACGCTGACTTACACCAACTCGGCGACGAGAAGTTTTTCGGCGAATGCATCGACTACGGTCCTGGGGGTGTCGAGCGTCACCGGCTTGTCGACGACTTATCTGATTCGACTGCGGTTGGCCAACGCTGGCCATGTCGTCAGTGAAAATGTTTACGCGTATTCCACATCGCCGGATAAATTGGGCACGACGACCAATTGGTATCATACGTCGATCAGTTCGTATGCGAATCTGACCGGACTGAATAGTCTTGCGGCAAACAGTAATCTGAACGCGTTTGTGAGCCGGCGGATTGCGGCCGACCAGGAAACCGCGACGATCTTTTTAACGAATTCGAGTCCGACAAATATCGCTTACTTTGTTCGCGCCGAGATTACGGTAGGTGACGGTGGCCTTGAGGTCGTGCCGATTCTTTATTCGGATAATTATATAACGCTTTGGCCGGGTGATTCGAAAACGATTATCGCCACGTATGCGACTTCAGCGCTCGGCGGTCAAAATCCTGCGGTGCGGATCAACGGGTACAATGTGCCGACCTTCACAAGTTCAGCCTCGATTGCCGAGGACATTCATTTGAATATCCAGATGAACGGCGACGGTTCGGTAATGCTCGGGTGGAATTCGGATGCGGCGAAAGCGTATCAGCCGGAATACGTCGATGATTTTACCAACGCATGGTCGCCACTTGGGTTTCCCATGGCTGGGACTGGTTCTAATAATACGCTTTTGGATAGCAGCGGGCTGGAGACGGAAAAGTTTTATCGGGTGCGAGAGGTTGCGAGATAACAGGCGCGCGCGGTGTCCCGTTGATTACAAAAACAAAAAGGCGCTGAGTGTTCTCAGCGCCTTTTGTGAATTTTAAGATTTAGTTTTGTGGTGCCGGCGGCGGTTCGGTCGGAGCGGCGCCTGCGGCTGCCGGCGGTTCTTCGGCTTCAGCGTCTTGTTTTTCTTCACTGATGACCGGCGCGATGCCTTGCAATTTGTCTTCACCTTCCAAGTTAATCAATTTGACGCCCTGCGTGTTCCGGCCGGCTTCACGGATGTCTTGCACGCGGGTGCGGACCATTTGGCCACCGACTGTGATGAGCATAATTTCATCGGCGTCTTTGACTGTGAGCGCGCCGGCAACGCAACCAGTCTTCTCGCTGGTTTTCATTGTGATAATGCCTTTGCCACCGCGGGATTGCTGGCGGTATTCGCCGAAATCGGTGCGCTTGCCGATGCCGCGTTCGGCGGCCACGAGCAACGTGGCGTCGGGCACTACGACAGCGAGAGCGACGACTTCGTCGGTTTCATCAAGACTAATACCGCGGACGCCAGTGGCGGGACGGCCCATGGAGCGAACGTCTTCTTCGGAGAAGCGAATGCTCATGCCTTCCTTGGTGATGAGGACGACGTCGTCATTACCGCTGGTGAGTCTACACTCGATCAGCTTATCGCCTTCTTCGATGCCGATGGCGATGATGCCGCCTTTGCGGACATTGGAAAATTCTTCCAGTGCGGTTTTCTTGACCGTTCCTTTTTGGGTGGCGAAGAAGACGTGATTCGACTGAGTCCATGTGATGTCTTCTTTGTCGTCGTTCAATTTCGACTCGATGCGGATGAGCGCCGCGATTTTTTCGTCGGCTTTGAGTTCGAGCAAATTGGCGATGCTACGGCCTTTTGACGCGCGGCCCATGTCGGGAATTTCGTGAACGCGTTCGACGTAAGCACGACCGGTGTTCGTGAAGAACATCAGGTAATCGTGCGTGCTGGCGGTGAAAAGATGTTCGATGAAATCTTCGGCTTCACCAGCGGCCGCCGGTTCGCGGGTGGTCATGCCAATGACGCCTTTGCCACCGCGACGCTGGGCGCGATAGGAGCTGACATTGGTGCGCTTGATCAGGCCGGCGTGGGTCAAGGTGATGATAACGCCTTCGTTGGCGATGAGGTCTTCGATGGCGATCTCACCTTCCTCCGGCACGATTTCAGTCATGCGCGGCGTGGCGTATTTTTCTTTGATGTCTTTGAGCTCGGCTTTGATGATGGCAAAGACACGCTGTTCTTTGGCGAGGATGTCTCTGAGGTCGGCGATTTTTTCGAGTAACTCTTTGTATTCAGCTTTGACCTTGTCGACTTCGAGACCAGTCAAACGATAAAGCTGCAATTCGAGAATTGCATTCGTCTGAAATTCGCTGAGCGAATAACGGCCATTGACGAGGCGCGATTCGTTGCGAATGAGAACTCCGAGCGTTTCGACTTGTTGACGCGTGAAATCGAAGGCCATCAATTTGATGCGCGCCTCGTCTTTGTTGCGCGACGACCGGATGATTTGGATGAACTGGTCGAGGTTTGAAAGCGCGACGAGATAGGCGTCGAGGATTTCGGCGCGTTCTTCGGCTTTGCGCAATTCAAAACGCGTGCGGCGCAGGACGACTTCGCGGCGATGGTCGATATAGCAATTGATCAGTTCTTGAAGATTGAGCGTTTTTGGACGCCCATGATCGATCGCGAGCGCGTTAACGGCGAAGCTGGTTTCGAGCGCGGTGTGCTCGAAGAGATTGTTGATGACGACTTTGGCGATGGCGTCGCGTTTGATGTCGATGACAACGCGAGTGTTTTCGTCGGACTCGTCGCGGATGCCGGTGATGTCGGTGATGACTTTTTCGTTCACCAACTCGGCAATTCGCTCGACGAGGACGGCGCGGTTAACTCCGTAAGGAATCTGCGTGATAACGATCGCTTCGCGACCGCCTTTGAGTTCTTCGACGCCGACTTTGCCACGGATACGAAATTGGCCGCGACCAGTCGTGAAATAGTTTTTGATGCCTTCGACGCCGCAGATAACGCAGCCAGTCGGGAAATCGGGTCCTTTCACGATCTGCATCAGTTGAGGCAGCGTGATATTCGAGTTATCAATTTGGGCGCAGATGCCGTCGATGATTTCGCCGAGGTTGTGCGGCGCCATGTTGGTCGCCATTCCGACGGCGATGCCAGTGCCGCCGTTAACGAGCAGGTTCGGGAATGCGGCCGGGAACACGGTTGGTTCCAACCGCGTTTCGTCGTAGTTCGGTACGAAGTCGACAGTGTCCTTCTCCATGTCGAACATGAGTGCGGCGCCGAGGTGGCGCAGGCGCGCTTCGGTATACCGCATGGACGCCGGCGGATCGCCTTCGACGGAACCAAAATTGCCCTGGCCTTCAATGAGCATTTCCCGCATCGCCCAAGGCTGGGCCATGTGAACGAGGGTGGGGTAAATCGCCATGTCGCCATGCGGATGGTAGTTACCCATTGTTTCGCCGACGATCTTCGCGCACTTGATGTGTTTGCGATTGGGCATGACGCCCAGTTCATTCATCGCGAAAAGAATCCGCCGCTGCGAAGGTTTCAGGCCGTCGCGCGCATCGGGCAACGCGCGAGAGATGATGACGGACATTGAATAGTCGAGGAACGAGTTTTTGATCTCGTCGGCGACGTTAATTTTTTCAATTTTTTCACTGGCCGCATAGAGCGGAGTGGCTCCGAAACCGGATGGTGGTTCCGGGGGAGGGGTCTTGTCGTTTTCGTCAGGCATGGAGGGGTGCTCTCAATCCAATTTAAATATCCAAATTGCGAACGTTCAGGGCGTTGTCTTCGATGAACTGCCGGCGCGGTTCGACTTCGTCGCCCATCAGCTTGGTAAACATGTCCTCGGCTTCGACGACGTCGGTCATATCGATCCGCAACAGTTTACGGTTTTGCGGGTTCATCGTGGTTTCGAAAAGTTCTTTGGCATTCATTTCGCCCAGACCTTTGAAACGTTTGATTTCAATGCCGCGCTTGCCGGCATCTTTTACGCCGGCCAAAATTTCAGCTATCGAGAAGAGCGGCTTGGCCTGGGCTCTCTCGCCTTCCCCTTCGATCAGTTCGTAAAGCGGTTTATCTTGCGCGGCATAATGTTCCACATTCAGGCCTTTGTTGCCGAGTTCGGCGAGCAGTTCCTTGACCGCTTTGCTTTCGTGCAATTCCACATGCTTGGCGCGACGGGTGTTGCCGCGTTTTTCTTTTTCGATGATAGCAGTGTCGGTTTCTTCCCCGAACAATTTCAAATCAGGATTGGCCGCACCGAACTTGGCCAGTTCTTCTTCCGTGAGGAAATAATGGACCGTTTCGTCATTGCCATCGCGCACTTTGACGAGATGACGCGGCAATTCGTTGGTGCGAGTGTCGCGTTTTTCGATATAATCACCGAAATCGCCGCCATGCCGGCGCAACGATTGGACGTATTTATCGAGCGTCGCCAACAGCGCCAAAATTTCTTCCAGCTGTTTCTCGGTTAACTCCTTGTTTGTTGCCAGATTGCGCAATCGAACGTCTTCGCTGCCGAGCTGGATCAAAATTTTGTTCAACTGCAAATCGTCATCGACGTACTCGATACGTTTCTTGCGTTTGATTTGGTAGAGCGGCGGCTGCGCGATATAGACGAAGCCTTGCTTTACTAATTGAGTCATCTGCCGATAGAAAAACGTCAGGAGCAATGTGCGGATGTGAGAACCGTCGACGTCGGCATCAGTCATGATGATGACTTTGTGATAGCGCAACTTGTCGAGAGTGAACGCGCCTTCACCTTCGCCGTCGCCGATGCCGGTGCCGATGGCGGTGATCATCGTGCGAATTTCATTGTTCTGAAGAACCTTATCGAGACGCGCTTTTTCGACGTTAATGAGTTTGCCACGAATGGGCAGAATCGCCTGGAATTTGCGGTCGCGACCTTGTTTGGCGGAGCCGCCGGCGGAGTCACCTTCGACGATATATAACTCGGTATTGGCCGGGTCGCGGTCGGAACAATCAGCTAGCTTGCCGGGCAAACCGCCGCCGGTGAGCGCACCTTTGCGAACGGTATCGCGGGCTTTCCTGGCGGCTTCGCGCGCGCGTGCGGCCATCAAACTTTTTTCGATGACTTTTTTGGCAATCGCCGGAGTCGTATCGAAGCAATGCATCAATCCTTCGTAAACGATGGATGAAACGATGCCTTCGATTTCCGTATTCACCAGTTTGACCTTCGTCTGGGATTCGAATCGCGGATTGGGCAATTTTACGCTCAACACACAAACCAGACCTTCGCGAACGTCGTCGCCGGAAATCGCGGGGTCCTTGTCCTTCAACAGTTCGTTGGCCTTGGCGTATTGGTTGATCGCGCGGGTCAAAGCCGTGCGGAAACCGGTCAAATGCGTTCCACCGTCCGAATTCGGAATGGAATTCGCGTAGCAAAGGATCTGGTCGGTGTAAGAATCGTTGTATTGCATGACGCAATCGACCATCACCTCATCCTTTTGGCGCGAGAGGACAATCGCCTTGGGATGCAGCACTTCTTTATTGCGTCCGAGCTGACGCACAAACTCTTCGATGCCGTCTTTGTAGAAAAAGGTCTCTTTCTTGTTCTCGACCCGTTCGTCGGTCAACGTGATTTCCACACCTGGATTCAAAAACGCCAATTCCCTGAGCCGGTTGGCCAGCAGTTCAAATTTAAACTCGGTCGTGATGGTGAAAATGGTTGGGTCGGGTTTGAACGTGATCAGCGTTCCCGTGCTCTTGGAAACGCCGATGACTTCCAATTTCCTCATCGTCACACCGCGTTCGAAGGCCATGTGATAGACCTTCCCGTCGCGCGAGACTTCGACCTTGAACCAATCGGACAACGCGTTGACGCATTTCGCACCAACGCCGTGGAGACCGCCGGAATATTTGTAAGCGCCCTCACCGAACTTTCCACCGGCATGCAAATTCGTCAGCACCAATTCCACAGCAGGAATTTTGAACTTCGGGTGCATATCCACAGGAATGCCACGACCGTCATCGCGAATCGAAACGGAGCCATCGACGTGGATAGTGACT
>JAICXV010000623.1 GCA_025934545.1 Verrucomicrobiia bacterium | reverse complement strand
GAAAGCGGCGTTCGGCGGCAATCCAGTCGAGATTTCGAACGTGCATACGCCGATGTCGGGAGAGCAAATCGTTCTGCTCGACCAAGCAGGTAATGTTCTCGCGCAATCGACAGCGGCAATTTCGCAGCCCACACCCTGACGTTGCGCTCCGGTTTATTGGAACTGCCCGACCTGCCCGTCGCTAATTGCGTGGGCTTGCAAGCCCTCGATCAAACATGGCGTGTGCTGCGCGATACCGTCGCAGCGAGCACTTCTCTCAATGGCGATGGCGCGACTGTTTCGGATCAACTCTCAAAATTCAGCGCTATTCTTACGCCGCATTTAAATTCAAAAGCACAAACGCCCGCCGCCCTGGCCAAAGTGTTGTCAAACCTGTCCGAAGCCGCCGCCCATGTCGTCACCACAACGGACAAAGCGCCCGATGCAGATTGCAAATGGTGGGCGCAAGCTCTCGCCAAAATGTGTTCGGCCCAGGTCGAAGAACTTCAATTATTGACGCCGTGGGTCACCATCCCTCGTCCGCCCGAACAGTTGACGCGCCTGGCGTTGGCGCCGGACAGCAATCGTCTTAACGAATTGACCGGCCTGCTTGCCATGCTCGATCGCACCCCGACACTTCGCGAAGCGGCTCGATTCGATCAAACTCTCCTGCCCCTGCTCAATCTCGTCGTCCAAAAAATCAGCGCACAAAAAACGCGCGACGAACCGTCTTTGCAATGGCTCGATTCCGTTGCGCAACGCATTCGCGATGGCGCAGGCAACGCGAAGCATCGCATGGACACCATCGCAGCATTGGCCCATCGCTGCGGCGACGTCGCCGAGATGGATTTCCGTTTCTTGTTCGACGAATCGCGCGAACTCTTTTCCATCGGCTACAACGCGACCGACCATCGCATGGATGGAAGTTTTTACGACTTGCTCGCCTCGGAAGCGCGCCTGACCAGTTACCTCGCGATTTCCCAATACCAGGTCCAGCAGGAGCATTGGTTCGCGCTCGGTCGCATTCTCGTTTCGCCGCACGGCACCCCCGTTCTCGTGTCCTGGAGCGGCTCGATGTTCGAGTATCTCATGCCGATGCTCGTCATGCCGAATTACGAAAACACATTGCTCGACCGGAGCTGCAAGGCCGCCGTCCAACGTCAGATCGAATACGGCAACGAACGCGGCATACCGTGGGGCTTTTCCGAGTCCGGCTTCTACATGACCGACGCGCACCTCAATTATCAATATCGCGCGTTCGGCGTGCCCGGCCTCGGCCTCAAACGCGGGCTCGCCGACGATCTCGTCGTCGCGCCCTACGCCACGATGATGGCGTTGATGGTCAGCGCCAACGAAGCTTGCGAAAACTTGCTGCGCCTGTCGCGTGATGGCCGCGAAGGTCGCTACGGTTTTTACGAGGCAATCGACTACACACCTTCACGACTGCGCCCCGGCCAAACGAGCGCCACCGTGCAATCGTTTATGGCGCATCATCAGGGAATGGGATTCCTTGCGCTCGTTTCGTTGCTCCGCAATAAACCGATGCAACGCCGTTTCCAGTCTTACCCACTTTTTAAATCAACTGAACTGCTCCTGCAGGAGCGCGTTCCCAAAGTCGTCACGCCGTTGTATCCCGGCGAACTGGAAGCGGCGGGACGGCCCGAAACTGAAACTAAAAAAGAAGAATTCATCCGCGTGTTCACAAATCCGAACACGCCCTTCCCTGAAGTGCATCTATTATCCAATGGCCGTTACACCACCGCTGTCACGACCAGCGGCGGCGGCTTCGCGCAATGGAAAGGTCTCGCGATGACCCGTTGGCGCGAAGATACCACCCGCGATTGCCATGGCACATTCTGTTACATTCGCGATCTGGAAACTGGCGACGTTTCGTCCGTCGCATATCAACCAACCACGAAACCCTCGCGCGTCTACGAAGCAATTTTCACCCATGGCCGCGCCGAGTTCCGGAGAAAAATCGACGACCTCGATGTCCATACCGAAATCAGCGTCTCGCCCGAAGATGACGTCGAATTGCGCCGCATCACGTTGACGAACCGTTCGCAAAAAGAAAAATCGATTGAACTAACCACTTACGCTGAAGTTGTCCTTGCTCAGGCCAGCGCCGATCTGGCCCATCCAGCTTTCAGCAATTTATTTGTCGAAACAGAAATTCTCCGCCAACACGACGCCATCCTTTGCAAACGCCGGCCGCGTTCGGAAAAAGATCACCCGCCATTCTACGTCCATCTAATGCTGCCGCATGGCGCCGTTTGCGAAGATGCTTCGTTTGAAACCGACCGCAATAAATTCATCGGCCGTTGCCGCAACACCGGCAACCCCGAAGCCTTGACCGCCACCGGTCCGCTCTCCAATAGCGAAGGCCCGGTTCTTGACCCAATCATTTCCATCCGTCGCGTCGTTAAAATTGCTCCCGACCAATCCGTCCGCGTCGATCTCATTTTCGGCGTCAGCGAATCGCGCGACGGCGCGATGCAAATCATCTCGAAGTATCGCGACGCAACATTGGCCGACCGCATCGTCGACCTGGCCTGGACTCATTCACAGGTCGTCCTGCACCAACTCAACGCAACCGAGGCCGATGCCCAACTCTTCGGTCGCCTTGCCACGT
>JAICXV010000729.1 GCA_025934545.1 Verrucomicrobiia bacterium | reverse complement strand
GTGGACCAGGCGGAAATTGATGCCGCAGGCTCCGGCGCGGGCGCGCTCGGCCAACAGTTGCTGCGGGAAGGCAAGGTGGCCGCGTTGCTCAACAAAGCCGCGCTCAGCCACAGCGTTCAAGTCGTCACCGCCGTGCTCGCGGATGTCACGGCGCAACCAGGCCTCGGCGTCTGGTCAGACGACACCGTGGACCCGATCGATGAGCTGGATTCGCAATTGCTCGCTCTGTCGAACGATTGCGGATCGGCCACCAACATCAAACTCACCATCGACGTCGGCGCATGGAGCGCCTTGCGCAAACATCCCAAGGTGAAGACACGCTGCGAGGGTGTGCAGGTCGGCGGTATCACGCGTGAACAACTCGCGAGCCTGTTGCTCTTCCCGGTCGATGTGTTCATTGCCACGATCGTGAAAGACACGGCGGGTTTCGGTTTGGCTCCGAACAAGGCGCGCGTAATCGCGTCCGAAGCGCTCCTGCATTACAGCGTGCCGAATGCGACGCTGTATGATCCGAGTCCGTTCAAGACGTTCACGGTCGGCATGGGTTCGCCCTTCAGCGGCGTGCGTTCTTACCAGGCACCGAACGGCCTGTGGGAGGGTCATCTCATCGATTGGTCGCGCGACATTAAGCAAACGAGCGCGCTCGCCATGCGCCGCTTGAGCATTAGCTGATTCAGCGCGCGCACACGCCCGGCGCGGGTGTTCCTCCAGCCGCGCCGGGCCATTTCCGAAAAGGAAGAAGGCGGAAGGAAGAATGAAGAAGCCCGCGGCAAAGGCTCTCACCCGTTCAACCCATTTAACGATTTAACTCATTTAACTAACATGCAAGAACCCTGGTCCTATTTCACCGACGACGAAGTTTTTGGCGCCAACGTCAAGGAACGTCAAAGCATCGCGGCCATTCGCGGCAAGGACGATCTCCCGGATATTTGCTCGCAGGTCACCGCCCAAATTCGCCAGGCGTATATCTTTAGTAATCGCGAACTCGGCCCCGATGGAACCATTCCCGACGGTTTAAAATCTCACGCGATCGCCATCGCAACCTGGCGCTTCGTCAGCGAAGGCGTGCCACAAAATGACGCGTTGCAAACCAAGGCGCGTCAAACGGCCAACACTGCGGCCATCAATTATCTCAATGAGATTGCATCGGTGAAAATCGGCAGGACGGCCACGCCGGCTTTCGGCACGCGAGGCTTCGATTTGCCGGCACGCAATTTCACGGACACGACGCAGGACGGTTAATTCTCGATTTTCCATACCCATCGCCTTTCCACATGAACCCGTTACAACAACTCCAGGAAGATGCCGTCAATTACCTGCTCGGCAATCCCGTCACCGCGGTCGTGGGTTACGAAAGCTTTCGCCAGCAGGCATTTGATGGCGCGGTGAAGAAGGCTCTCGCCGGTTGGTCCATCCGCGTCGCAGGCAAAATCGGTGTTTATTGCCTCGTGCTGATGCCAAGCTTTTTCGCCGAAGATCCAAATATCCCTGGGGTCCAAGGTTCGGTGGAACTCACGATTCGCACCTTCGAAGATCCAAAAATCAACAACACGAATCTCAGCGCGGAAGATGTGGCGCTCGCAAATTTGTGCTGGTTTGGCGACGGCCTGGTGATTGCGGGATTGCTCGCGATTTATCCAAGCTCCCGCGGCCCGGCTCTCAAGGCGAATTACGATTATCCCGGATTCCTCGTTTACGACACCGTTTTGCGCGGGCAATTGCCGCAGGATTATCCGGGTCGCACGACGCAACCGCTCATCAGCAATGACAGCGGTGGCAACGTGACGCTGAGTTGCAGCGATGGCGCGGCCGGAATCTTCTACACACTCGACGGCTCAATGCCGCGGCCTGGCGATAACAGCGGCGCTGGTTCCACAAAAGTATATGCCACGCCATTCACCGTGCCGAGCGGCACGGTGGTGCGCTGTCTTGCGTGGAATGCGACGATT
>JAICXV010000763.1 GCA_025934545.1 Verrucomicrobiia bacterium | reverse complement strand
GTCGAAGAAAGTTTCGCGGGCATTGTCGTCCGTCGCAAAAAGCCGCTGCAACTGGAAAACGTGCAAACCTCGGCGCGCTATCAAAACATTGAAATCGCCCGCAAAGAAAAACTGTTTGGGATGTTGAGCGCGCCTTTGTTGTTTGGCGGCCAGGCCATCGGCGCTCTTAATGTTTACAAGGGTGTGCCGCACGTTTTTTCCAACGAAGAAGTTCACATCCTGTCGGCTCTCGCGGAACTGTCGGCCATCGCGATTGAAAAAGCGCGCCTTTACGAACGGGTCGTCGACGTGGAGGAGCAACTTCGTCAAAACGAAAAGCTTTCCGCGCTCGGCCTCCTTGCCGCCGAAGTCGCCCACGAAATTCGCAATCCACTGACGGTGATGAAAATGTTGTATCACTCGCTGGACTTGCGATTTCCTTCGAGCGATCCGCGCAACAAAGATGACCAGATCCTGCGCGAGAAAATGGATCACCTGAACAAATTCGTGGAGCAAATCCTCGATTTCGCGCGCAGCACCGAGCCCAAACTGGTCGCGGTAAATCTTAACCAGTTGATCGACGATCTCGGCCTGCTGACCCGGCACAAACTGCGCAATCAAAAGATCCAGTTTATCCGCAAATTGGAACCGGACGTCCCAGCGGTCCTGGGCGATGCGACTCAACTCTCGCAGGCATTTTTAAACCTCACCTTAAACGCTGTCGAAGCAATGCCGGACGGCGGCACGTTGATCATCTCTTCGCGCACGATGCGCGCGCCGCGTTCGAGCAAAGAGCCGACGCACGTTGTAGTGGAATTCAGCGATACCGGTCACGGCATGTCCGCCGTGCAACGCAACCGCGCCTTCACATCGTTACTAAGCACGACCAAAGCAAAGGGAACCGGTCTCGGTTTGGCAATAGTTGCGCGCGTCGTCGAAACGCATCGCGGGAAAATAAAAATCCGCTCCACCCCGGGCAAAGGCACGACCGTCAGCATCACACTGCCGGTTTAAATAAATTCGTTTATCAGGTTTTCGAGAAATTCCTGACGCCCGCTCGTGTTCGCCGCCGCCTCGCCTTTCTTGAGCATATATTTCTCAAGCGTTTCGAAGTTCGCGCGGCCAAGCTCGATGTCCTGACCAATATCTTTGTCCCAGGAGGAATAGCGGGCTTTGACAAATTCGGCCAGCCGACCATCCTTGCGAATCGCCGCGGCAATTTTCAATCCGCGCGCAAATGCGTCCATACCGCCGATGTGCGCGTGAAACAAATCGTCCGGCTCAAAACTTTCGCGACGCACTTTCGCGTCGAAATTGACACCGCCGGTCGTCAAACCGCCGGCTTTCAGAATCGTCAACATGCATTGCGTCGTCAGATAGATATCGGTAGGGAATTGGTCGGTGTCCCAACCGAGCAGCAAGTCGCCGGTGTTGGCGTCGATGGAACCGAGCGCACCAGCCGCAGACGCAACTTCCAATTCGTGCTGCATGGAATGTCCGGCTAGCGTCGCGTGATTTGTTTCCAGGTTCAGCTTCAGATGATCCTTCAGGCCGTACTCGCGCAAGAAATTCAAGCACGCCGCGGCGTCGGAATCATACTGATGCTTGGTCGGTTCTTTTGGTTTAGGCTCGATGTAGAATTGGCCTTTAAACCCGATCTTCTTTTTATGCTCGACCGCCATGTGGAGAAATTTGGCGAGATGGTCGAGCTCGCGTTTCATGTCGGTGTT
>JAICXV010000612.1 GCA_025934545.1 Verrucomicrobiia bacterium | reverse complement strand
GGCCAGTGGAGGAGTTGTTGTCGTGGGTGGCTCGACGTCGTGAGTTGCATAGTAAGCGTCGAACGAGGTAGTCTGTCTGCCAAGGATGAGATTATCGCGGAAAATGGCGGTCATGGGTGGGGTGTTCGTTGGCATGCTGGGATTAGCCGTCCTCGTTTATTTTTATTTCAGTCCCGTCCAGTTGCCCACGCTCGAAAAAGTGCCGAATCCGAACGGTTACGATGATTTTATCGCAGCGCATGAAATGTTGGTGGAAGCGGTGAATTGGCCGGCGCTTCCGGGAGAGCAGGGTTTTAATGTGGAGTTCGCGCGACGATATTTTGCTTCGAATGCACCTGCCATCGCGCGTTTGCGCGAAGGGCTGACGAAAAGTTGCGCAGTGCCGGTTGCATTTACGAACGATTGGATTTCGACACATCTCGATCATCTCTCCGGCATGAAACGGCTGGCGCGGAATCTTGCGCTCGGAGGAGCCTTGGAAAAAATCGATGGTCACACTGTGAATGCCTTGGCGTACGACCTGGATATTCTGCGACTCGCAGGTGCGATCAACCACGGCGGCCTTCTGATTGATAATCTCGTTGCTTCAGCGAATGAAAATATTGCCTTTGCCCAACTTGAGAAATTGGAACCGCAATTGAATGCTGCGCAATGTCGGTCGGCGATTAGTGAGATTGAAATGTGGAGGACAAAGCGTGAACCATTCGTCACGACTTTGGCGCATGAAAAACGATGGGGCGCCGCGTATGAAAGGCTCGAACACAATCCCGTTCAGTTGCTGATGTCACGAGTTGCCGGAATGATTGCGAGCAAATCGTTGAATCCATTACAGGCCGCGTTCACGCGAGCAGAGTCGAAACAGAAACAGGTATTCGGCAGAGCCGCGGCTCTGGAAGTGGTGCTGGCCGCGCGTGGTTACAAAAGCGAACACGGTTCGGCGCCGAACAAATGGAGTGATGTCGTGCCGGAATATTTGCCAGCAATTCCAGTCGACCCGCAAACAAAGCGGCCCTTAACCCATCAGTTCTAGGGTTTGTTTTTCGCCATCACGTCGGCAATTTTGACAGGCTTTCCGCCTTCGCGTTTGCTTTCATCGGCGGCTTCCATGAAGGCGTAGATTTCGATCGTCTCTTCCGGCGAAACTGGCGCGACTCCGGTTTGGAAGAATTTCATGACTTCGCGAAGGAAGGGGGTGTAATCGCCCGAAAGTTGTTCGTCTAAAACTTTTTTCGTGCCGTAAACCGAGACGCGATAGGGTTCCACGCCGGTCCGCATACCGCGGAGAGTCGCTACTTTGCCGTCTTTCCAAACGCCGGTTACCACGTGCGTGTCCGGCGTAAAAGTGCAGACGACGGTTTCGCAGCCAGGGCCGGTGATGGTATAGAGCGCTTCGGTTGGGTGGATGCCGTACCAATATAGATCTGGATGATGTTTTTCCATGTGGGCGGGACCGATCGAATATGCGCCTTTTACTTCGCCAACGTCCGTGTGCTTCATCTCTTGCAGATTGGGATAGAATCGCAGCGACGACCCGCTGTAGATCGGCACGTTGTATTGTTTGGCGAGGTCGTAGATTTTGATGGCGTCGCGTAAGGAGCCGGCGACGGGTTTGTCGATGAAAATGCGTTTGCCGGCTTTCATCGCGGGCAACGCCTGTTCGAGATGTTTGCGGCCATCAATGCTTTCAATCATGACGACGTCGACGTCTTTCACCAGCTCGTCGATGGAATCATACATTTTGATACCCCACTTCTGCTCGAGTTCTTTCGCGTAAGGCGGAATGCGTTTCATGCTGTCGTTGGGCATGTCTTCGCTGCCGCCTTTAAATGCGGCAATGATCCGACCGCCTTCGACGTAGTTTTTGTTTTTCGGATCGTTGAGGCGGCGGGTGAACTCGACGCAATGCGAGGTGTCGAGGCCGATCATGCCAATGCGAAGGTCGTCTGCCATGGTGGTAAAAACGGTTGAGGCAAAAATGAGTGCCAGGATTCGTGCGGTCATGTGGTTTGTGTTATGCCGAGGGACTGGCCGAGCGGCAAGTTGGAAATCCGAAACTCGAACGTTCAAACATTGAACATTGAACGCTGAACACTGAACATCGAACTAAGAGGATGCGAAGTCGACCACGCGGACATTTGATGCGGTTGGACGCGCGACGGCCTGGAGTTGGGCCTGAACCTTCGAAAGGTGTTTTATTTTTTTGTTGAGCAGGTCCAGCGTGGCTTTGGCCTTTACGTAATCGAAGGATTCGGAAGATGTAATGAGCGTCTGGAGCAGATGCCTGGTCTCGGTGATGTTTTGCAGGGCAAGCGAGACTGGATCGACGTTCATGACGGACGCGACTTTAGCAGGTTTTTAGAAATGCCAACAACCTGATTTAACCAATACGGAAGGAAATTTTCGTGATGATGTCGCGGCCGAAGCTGTTTTGGAGTCGCTCGAGGATTTCGCGCCGTCGGTAGCGAACGATTTCGGAAAGCCAAACCGGACTGTCCACGTTAACGATGAGCGTGCCGTTTTTGAGGGCGACCGGATGGGCGTGCGCGACGATGTTTGGGTCCATTTGGTTGTTCCAAACTTTCAAAATCTCCGTTTCGCCAAGGCGTTGCTCGATGCGCAAGTTTTTTAGGACGCCTTTGAGAACGTCGCCAGCGTTCTTGCTCGTGTTCTTCACCGT
>JAICXV010000261.1 GCA_025934545.1 Verrucomicrobiia bacterium | reverse complement strand
GGGCGACCACAAATTCGAAAAAGAACTGATAGAGCATTTTAATCCCAAAGACCCAAACACGAAACGTTGGACGTGGTGGCGGTTGTTTGAAAGCTACGGCAACGCCATTCGCAGCTACGCCTTCGCCGCACGTACGAAACGCATCGATGCAAAGCAACTTGATCCGAAGTTCCTGGCCGATTCCGAAGATGAAATCATTGCCGCCGGCAATGATACGTTGAAATGGGCATTGGAAAACGCGTATGGGACCAGCTTCCCGTCGGAATACAAACGGTTCCACAACGCCGGTTGGTATTTTTCTTTGGACCGGGCGTTCGACCTCGCGACTGCGTATCAGCTCGACTATCCCCAGTTGAACGATCCGCGTCCGCAATTTCTCGAAGCGATGGTCAGCAACATGAACTACGAGGGCGGCTGCAATCCGGTCAACGTGTGTTTCCTCACCGGCGTTGGTTGGAAGCGCCAGCATCAAATCGTCGATCATTACGCGAACAATCAACGCCGCCACCTGCCGCCGACAGGTCTTGCCATTGGAAATATTCAGGAAGGCTTCATGTATTTGGATGCATATAAGAAAGAGCCGACGACACTCACTTTTCCCACTGATTGGGACGAGAAAAATCCATATCCATTTTACGATCGTTGGGCTGATGCGTTCAACACGTCGACTGAGTTTGTCACCGTCAACCTCGGAAGATCATTGGCGACAGCCGCGTTCTTAATGGCAAAAACGCCGGCGGCTGCGCAACCATGGCGAAACGTGGCCGCGAAGATCGAGATCGACAAAGACGGTTCGGCCAAATTGGTTGCGGCGGGTTTGGATTTAACCCAAGCACGGTGTGTTTGGGAAACGTCGTCAGGGGAACAGATAGAAGGGAGTTCCGCACTAGTCGGAACTCCAAACGTGTTTCACGGCGTCGGCTCGTCCAAATGGATCGAAGCCGAGGCGTGGTGGCCCGATGGCCGCCGCGCGTTTGCAACGCTGCAACGCTAGCGCGATTCGGGTGCTTCTGCAGCCGGTTGATCGATGGCGATGGTCAAGTCATTGACTGTCGGATAAGCCAGCGTTGGATTTGGAAATGCCATATTCCAACCGGTCCGCCATTCCGGATGTGTGTCCACATCGGATGGGAAACCGGCCTGCCGATCGAGTGTGATTGTCCGTTCCTGACTGATCGACGCGCCGGCTGGCTCATAAGCCACGTCGCGATTCGTCGCACACCCTGCCCAAAGGACGGCTCCCACAGCTGCGCCCATTACCACTCGTAGAACCTTAAAGTTCGGTTTCATACGGGAAGGTACGCTCCGCGGCGATTTCACCAATTGGGAATTTGCCTGTTTGAAAAATACGTGCACCGCCGATTGTCTCGGATGTGTCCTGAGACGTGTTCGAATTTTGGACACTTTCGTCCTGGGATCGTGGGCCGTCGCTGCAACTCTGGGCAGGGCACAGGTTTGGCTCCTAAGACAAAATGTGGTTCGAATCTTTTTACGACTTTTCCCGAGGAAATATCAGGGATTCTCTGCAATTGGCATCACCGCTGCTTAAACATCGCCAATGCAAAAACTCGGACGCGCCTTCATTGTGATTCTGTTGTTTGCCGTGGCGTTCAGCCCTTCGGCCCACGCCCTGACCATGCGCCAGTTGAAGGACATCCCGAACCTCACGCCCGAGCAACTCGCGCATCAGTTCGCCGATTTTGAATTCAAGTTCCACGCTGAAGTCCAGGACCACGACGTTTTCCTGCGCACGAAGTCCGGTGATTGCGATGATTTCGCGACCGTCGCCGCCGAAGTGCTCGCCGGAAAAGGTTATACCCCGCGCATGATCGCCGTCCGCATGAAGGGCGAAACCCATGTGATCTGTTACGTGGAAGAAACCCAGAGCTATCTCGATTACAACACGCGCAAAGATCAAAGCCCGCTCGTGCCTTGCAGCCCTGACATCACCGTCATCGCCAAGAAAGTCGCGGCGTCCTTCGGCCGCGATTGGGTGGCGACGTATGAATTTACCTACAGCGAAGGCGAAAAAGTGAAGCGCCTGGTGAACAATATTATCCCGAACACGCCCGCGCGGCTCGACAAGGAATCCAATATTGCGGCTGCCGGAACGAAGACCAAGTCCAAGAGTCCGAAGTCCAAATCCAACTAATTTCCGGCTGGGACGTCGCGCCGCATATCCCGTCTTAAAATCGTGGCGCGGTGTCCCTGCCCAAGTTTCCCATTCCCGCTTTCCGTTGAACGCGCTAAACTTGCGCCGTGCCTGAGAACATGCAGACAACGGATGCCGCGATAGAAAGCTTCCTCCGCCATCTTGCCACCGACAAAGGCGCCTCGGTCTACACGCAGCGCAACTATCGCCAGGCCCTGACGCAGTTTTATGGCTGGTTCAAACAAGCGCGAACCAGTGAGCCGAAATGGGCTGACCTCAAACGCGATGACTTCCGCGAATTTGTCCGCTTTCTTGGACGCAGCAATTTAAGTCGCGCGGCCATTCAATTGCGGTTTTCGGCGTTGCGGTCGTTTTACAAGTTCTTGATCCGAAATGGTGAAGCGGTTTCATCGCCGATCAAAAACATTTCGCTGCCCAAGCCGGAAAAGCGTTTGCCCAAATTCCTGACCATTCAGCAACTGACCGACTTGCTCAAAGCACCTGCGCAAGAATTGAAGCGCAACACCGAAAACGCAGAAGTCGATGCCAGTGCTTATCTCCGCGATGCGGCGATCCTCGAGACAATTTATTCCTGCGGCCTGCGTATCAGCGAACTTTGCGGCCTCAAGGGCGAAGACATGGATTGGAACGAGCAACTCGTCCGCGTACGCGGCAAAGGCAAAAAAGAACGCATCGTCCCGATCGGTGCACCGGCACTGGAAGCGATTCGCAACTATTGGAAACAACGCAATTACGAAGCGATGGACGACATGCCCGTTTTCTTGGCGCATCCGAAAAAGATTTCACCGCTCAATCCGCGCACGGTCCAACTGCGTCTCAAGACATATTTGCGTGCCGCCGGCCTGGACCCATCGCTGACGCCTCACAAACTGCGCCATTCCTATGCAACCCATTTGCTGGATGCCGGCGCCGATTTGCGCAGCGTGCAGGAACTCCTCGGGCATGCCCACCTCGTCACAACGCAAGTCTACACTCACCTCAGCACCGACCGCTTAAAGAAGGCCTACGACAAAGCGCATCCGCGGGCGTAATTATTTTTTGGGTTTGGCGACGATTGGATAGGTTTGCGTAAAACCAGTCGCGGGAATTGAAATGGAATAAGTCGAACCTGCGACGGAACACTTAATGTAATTGGCGGCGCATTGTTCTTCGAGATTGGCGATGTATTTGTCGTCCGTATTAAATTCCTGACCACCGCGAAGATCGCGATGCAATTGGTACATCGTTTTAATGCTCAATGTCGCCCGCAACCGTTTCACCGTTTCTGCGGAGCCGCCCTTGCGCGGCCCATTGTCCATCACGGACACTGTCGGAGAAAGCGTCGCGAGGAGCAGGGGATTGTTGCTAATGTCCAGGCCGTGATGGTCGACTTGATACACATCCACCTTTCCGACGTGGTCGAACGGACAAACGAGATCGCCCTCCAGATTCCAGGTCAAGTCACCGGAATCGAAAAATTTAAATCCATTGTAACTGAGAAGGAGACAAACGCTCTTGGCATTATCGGTCATGTCGATCGGCTTCTTCTCTTGGCCTGAACATAACGGGTTCAAGGGATAAGTCGCCAAAGAAGGAAACTCCTTGCGCGCTCCGATGACCTGAAGCGTCAAATGAGTTGTCTTGGACTGTCTTAACGGTACTTGGTCCAGCGGATGCACCACCTTTCTTTGCGCTGGAATTTTTTTGTAATCGTCGGTCTTGAATGGGCCGCCGGACGAATCCGGGTCAGCCGGAGGCGCGCCGCTGTCCCAGATGTTTTTAATCGGCATCAATTTCGACAACCCCGCCGCACCGCCGAAATGGTCGACGTGGAAATGCGTGGTGATCAGGTAGTCGATTTGTTTCAGGCCGGCGTTTGTCGCCACGGTGTAAATGCGTTCCGCGCTCGGTGGCCATGGCCAGCCGCTATCCACCAGCACCGATTCTTTTTCGGGTGTGACGATCAACGTCGCCGCTCCGCCTTCGACATCGATCCAATAGATATCAAGCGTCGGTTCAGCGGCCGAGGCCGTATGGAGCAATAAGGCGAGAATCGCGGCTGCGAGGAATTTCATAACGACCCGAACTTACCCGCTTCACTTTAAACTTTGAACTTTAAACGTTGAACCCTATATAAGCGTCGTGGCGGAACGACTCACACTTGCGATCAATGCGCGCACGCGCTACTGCGCCGTGCTCGGTCATCCCGTCCGCCACTCCGCTTCGCCCGCGATGCAGAATGCGGGGATCGCGGCGTTGCCGCGTGATTGGCGCTACCTCGCATTTGATGTTCACCCGGATGAGTTGCGCAAGGCAATCGACGGCGCCAGAGCGATGAACTTTATCGGACTTAATCTCACCGTGCCGCACAAGTTGCTTGCGGTCGAAATGGTAGATGTGATCGATCCGCGCGCCAAAAAATGGGGAGCGGTGAATACGATTGTCTTCGAAACGCGCAAAGATGGCGATTGGGTTCCATCCGGCCGTGTGCAAGCGCACGAGGTTGGCGAAGTGCGCAGTCACGGCTACAACACCGATGCCGACGCAATTGTTCAGGCGATCGAAGAGGATTTTCAATGGCACGCTTTGCGCGGCTCGAGTGTATTGCTTCTGGGCGCGGGTGGTGCGGCGCGGTCTTGCGCACTGCGTTTGGCCGAGGAAGGAGTTGCCATGATTCATTTGGTCAATCGCACCAAAGAAAAAGCCGTGGAACTCGGCAATGAAGTCGGAAAGGAAAGCGCTCGCGTAAAGTTACGATATGATTACCCCGC
>JAICXV010000341.1 GCA_025934545.1 Verrucomicrobiia bacterium | reverse complement strand
TCTCGCCCGCTCGACGGCGCCCTCCTCTTTCGCCGTTCGAAATGTAATCGACACGCGGCGCCCTCTCATTCTTCTTTCACCATCAATCACGTCACTTAATCGCGACGCGATCGCGTGCTGCCATTGATAACGTGCTTCTCCGGTAATGATCCACAAACTGCGCGCGGGAACTAACACGGGCACGCGCAAGTCGCGGTCAGGATGAATAAAATCGATCACGATATCTGAACCCAAACTAATGCACGCGACTGTCGGTCCAAACGTCGGGTAATCGCGGTGCGAGCCGATTCCCAACGGCGGGATATATTCGTTGATGACGCTGTTCTCGGGAAAGCGATCAAAGCAGAACGCGACCCGTTGCGCCAATGCGCTTAGCCAATCCGGAAAGTCGCAGATCCAGCTTGCCTGACGTCCGTGTTCGCCGGCGTAGCCTAAACCATATTGTTGGATACGGCGCCGCCATTCTGTTTCCCAGTGACCGCTCTCGACGCGCTGAAGCAATTCTTGTTCTTCAACTGTCGTAACGAAATCTGGTCGCAAAGTGAAGCCGGAGATTTCCGGGGTCAATGTCGGCTCCAGGCCTGTGGCACCAGACGAAGGCCGGCGCGAACTGTCCGCTTTGTCACCGCGGCGGGCACAGTCCAGCGCCAACTCTCTTTGCCGCATAACTCACATAGTGGCTTGAACCGGCGCAGACTGCATGGAGAACTGTTGCCGGGGCTGAGTGAAACGTTCCGGCCAGGCGCCCGAATGGAAATGAATGTAGGTCTCGCCTTCTTCGCCAACAATTTCCAGCACCTTGGCTCCGTCGTGTTTGCGGCGGGCGATAATATGAATGGGCTCGAAAACGTTCTGTTCGATGTGCCGCTGGCCGTCCTGCGCCGCGCGAATGTGCAAGATATCGGCGCATTTATTAGTGTGATCCATCTCGATTGCCTCGAATGGAACTTCGTGCGCGACTTCCCGGTGCACGTTTTCAGGATCGACTGTCTCGATGGTGACAAGCGATCCTGCGAACATGCGCGAAAAATTCGCGCAAAACTTGTCCCATTCGGCATCACGTATTTCTTCTGTCATAACTACTCCTCTCTCATTGTGACGCAGAGGCCAGGCCGGCGCTCGCGTGCGCGCTCCGGGCGCGTTCGAGCAATTCGGCGACCTCTTCGTCGGTGGTTTGTGTAAAATTCCGATACCACTGGCCCACGGAACTGAATTCTTCAGGCACAGCGACGGCGACAATGTCGTCGACGACATTGCGAAATTTTTGAAAGGTATCGCGCGCGGAAACGGGAACGCCAATAATGACTGCGGAAGGATGGTGTGTTTTGACGCCGTCGACAGCGGCGCGCATGGTTGCACCGGTGGCAAGACCGTCGTCGACGAGAATCACGGTCTTGTTCGTGATATTTAAAGGCTGCTCCGGGTCGCGGAATCTACTTTCGCGGCGCAGGAGCTCTTGCTGTTCCACTTCGATCACGTGCTCCAGGAGTTCGGGGGGAACTCTAAGACTTTGTACGATATCTTCGTTAATAATGCAAGTGTCACCCGATGCTATGGCACCCATCGCCAATTCTTCATGACCGGGCACGCCGAGTTTTCGCACGACAAACACTTCCAGAGGCGCCTGCAATTCCTGCGCGATTTCAAAACCGACCGGCAGACCACCGCGCGGCAGCGCCAGCACCACAATATCGCCGCGGCCCTGATAACGTTTCAGTTTTTCAGCCAGCAATCGACCCGCTTCCTGGCGGTCTCGAAATTGCAGGGTCATAAATTTGCCTATTCGCCGCCGAGATTCGCTTTCGCGCCCTCGACCATCGTATCGTGCTCGGCCTCTTCCAATCCTTCGTGCACGAGCTCTTCGCTGATGGCCTGTTCGTCAGTTGCCTCGGTATGATCGACCTCGTGGCCGCTCGTGCCCGGGTCCTCATCCCATGTCGTCAACGCGTTTAACGAATCGAATTCATTGTCTTCGCTTTCATTGGCGTCGTTGCCGACCAGTTCGCGTTTCGCTTCCAGAAAATCATCACGCGAGTAATGATTGGGCGGACGTCCGTTGATCATGGCGATTTCGCGCGCGCGTTGAATCACCATTTCGCGTGTAACTGTTCCAAGTCCGGATGCGTGGCAAATCATTTTCCCGTGGGCTACTTCTGGTGCTTTCATAATCAAACCTACGCGCGAAAACGGTGGACGCAAATGGAGAAACGGATGAACCAAAAAGGCTAATCCCCCAATCCGAAGGCCTCAGTTCTTTCTCTGGTCGAGAGATTTTTTGACCATCGAACGGAACGTTTCCAGAGAAAATGGTTTGGCGACACACAACCTGCCATGCTCCTGCAAATATTTTTTGGTCTTTTCGCCGAGCACATCGCCGGTCATGAACAGCACCCGGCGCGCCGCCTCCGGATTACTTCGTAACAAATGTTGATAAACCTCCTGCCCGCCCATGCCCGGCATTTTAAAATCAAGAATGGTCAGATCGTAGCGCGTGCGTTCCAATTGTTCTAACGCCGCTTTGCCATCAGACAACGTATCGACCTGGTAACCCTGCAACTCCAGCGCCAGAGTCACCAATTCCAAAATCGACGCCTCATCGTCGACGATCAAAATCTTTCGTCCCTTGCCTTCGTTTGCCGGAGGCGATTGCGCTGACGGCGCTTTCGGCGCTTCCACTGGTTTCGTGGGTTCGCCAATCGCCAGCGGCAGTTCAATAGTAAACGTCGTGCTCGTGCCGGGAACGCTGTCGACGACAATGTTTCCTCCATGCTCCTTAATCATGCCGTAGGCAACACTCAAACCGAGTCCGGTCCCTTCGCCAACGGCTTTCGTCGTGAAAAATGGCGTGAACAGTTTCTTCAAATTCTCGGGCGAAATTCCCGGACCGTCATCGGCAAAATGAATGCGCACCACGGTGCCATCAATATGGCTGGCGATGTGGATTTTCCCATGCGACCGATGCGATTCAATCGCCTGGCGCGCGTTATTGACCAAATTTAAAAACACCTGTTGCAACTGGTGGGTGTCGCCCATGACGACCGGCGAAACCGGTTCAAGGTCCGTCGTCACCGTAATATTGTTGGTTCGCAATTCGTAGCTGAGACTTTCCAGCACCGAGTCGATCGTCTTATTGACATCCACGGGCTTGCGCTCCGGCGCGTGCTGACGCGCGAAACTGAGCAGGCTCTTGACGATTTTCTGGCAACGGTCGGCGCTCGAACTGATATAACGCAATGAGGTTCGCGTCTGGTCGTTCACGTCCGAACTTTTCAACAGCTCCGTAAATCCGATGACGCTCGTCAGCGGGTTGTTCAATTCATGCGCCACGCCCGCGACAAATTCGCCGATGCCGGTTAATTTTTCGGTCTGCACCAGTTGCGCCTGCGTCGTTTTCAACTTTTCGACCGTCCCCTCCAACTCGGAAATGGATCGCTGCAAATTCTCTGTCATTTGATTGAAGGCTTGGGCCAACTGGCCCAGTTCGTCATCCGAAGAAATGTTGATCCGCCTCGAAAAATCACCACGGCTGACCGCGTCGATGGTGTCGCGGAAATCGCGCAAGGGCTGTGTGGCGCGTCGAACAAACACCCACACAATTACGATTCCTAAAAAAACGCCAATAATTCCCGCGGCAATCAACAACTCGCGCGTCTGCTGAAATTGTATCCAATTCGCTTCGTCGCCTAGGTGATTGTGAATGCGAAAGCTCAACAGCCATATCGTCGCTGCAAAAAACAGCACCAGCACGGCCGCCACCGGCACGAGTACCTTGGTTTGTAAGCTGGATTTGGGGCGCGCCATAGGTCAGGACTTCTGGGGATCTTTAATGCCCGTCATAAAATACGACGGAAACATCTCCGGCGCGGAGACTTACAGCAAAAGCCAGAGTGAACCATAGGGCACGGAATACACTCATCCTTGGAAACTGAAAGTAGCTTGGGCACAAAGCGTATCTTCATGATGCTTCGCCGTGCCAACTTGTTCCCGGCCTTTTGCGAAACTGCATTCAGCTTTCAGAAGTTAATTTGATTATATCGAACGTCTTGCTTGGTGCGCGGAGGGTTTGATGTTAGCAATTCCCGGTGCAAAAGCTTCTCTGCCTCATTTTCGCTTTGACCGCGAGTCTCACATTCACTGCGGCCGCCGAAACCTTTGACCTCATTCTTCGCAACGGCCAGATCGTCGACGGCTCCGGCGCTCCGGCTTACCACGGCGACGTCGCCATCAAAGGCGGACGAATCGCCGCGATCG
>JAICXV010000286.1 GCA_025934545.1 Verrucomicrobiia bacterium | reverse complement strand
TTCTTTGCCACAGGCTTGTCCTCTCCCGATCATCAGTCCGCCCGACGGGGCGTGTCGTCTTCTTGGGGAAAGTGAGCCTGCCGCAAGCACTTGCGGCCCGGACGGGTCGCCGCAGCGCCGGTCCAGGAAAACCTGCGACCTGCACGAGCGTGAGGTTGTTGTAAAGGTCGGTGTAGGCGTGCTGCTTTGTCCGGTAATTTTCAGTATTATACTTTTCCTTTTCAAGCTCGTCGCGGGCGAGCAAGCGGACCAGCCAGTTCGCTGCCACGAAGTAACTGGCGCTCGATGAATCGGGTTCAATGGCGAACTCATCTTTTGCTTTCGGGAAAGCCTCGATCAACTTTTGCGTCATCGCGACGTAAGGCGCTTCTTCCGCATCTTCTCCCACGACCTCAACTCGCCAGCCGCCGGTTTGTGCGCCGAGCAATAACGCAGAGGCGAACTGCGAACTTTCGTGCAGATCAATCTGGCAGGCGGCGTTGCGTGGGCCGCCGCCATGAATGACCGCCGGCAACTTATTGTTCGCCGACTCCACTTTATAGCCGAGCTGACGCAAGGCCGTGAACAGGGCAGCTTGAGGCCGCTCGCGCATTCGCGCGGTGCCATCGAGCGAATAAATGCCCGGTCCAAGACAGACCAAGGCCGAGAGAAAACGCGCGGCCGTGCCGGCATTGCCAACATACAGTTCGAGGGGCAATCCAAGTGTGCCGCCTTTGGGAATTTTTCCGGCGCATCCCTGCACTGTGATCGTTCGATTGGATGCCTCCGCTGGATCAATGGCGACATCAATCGCAATGCCGAGTTTGCGCAACGCCTCGACCATGACCTGCGTATCTTCGCTCCAAAGCGCGCCGCGCAGGCGAATCTTTTTTTCTCCGAGCGCCGCGAGAATAAGCGCGCGATTGGTGATGCTTTTGGATCCAGGGACAGTGATGGAACCGCGCAAGGGTTCCTTGAGCGGGACAATCTCGATGACTTCCGGTATGGCCTCTAACACACTGGGCGTAAGTTAAATGCGCCCAGCGTGTTTTTGAAACTCAAAACTGTTTTTTCCGGCCACTTTTATTCGCACTTACTGGCGTAAGCGGTAGAACGTCGCGGTATTGGAAATGCCATTGGTCACGACGAATTGACCATTGACCGCCGTGCCAGTGCCGATGTCCGACCACGCAGTGCCACTGTTCAGCAATGTGCCTGCGCCTTGCAGAGTGAAGGTACCTTGTTGCGGCCACGAAACGATCACGTTCGGGCTGGCGAGGCTGATGCTCAAGTTCGGCGGGGCCGACGCGGCAGGAGGCAAAATCGTTAATGTCATGAATCCATTATTGGCATCCAACGCATAGACGTGATTACCGACGATGAGCGTCTGGCAAATGGAATTCGCATTTTGTTGTTGGTTAGTCGAGAAATTGTATTCGCCCAACAGCAACGGCGCCGTCGGGTCGGTGATGTCATAGAGCGCGACGGCATCGGGCGTCTTGTTGCCTGTGCCAATGAAATCGACACCAGCGGCAATGTTACGAGTGACGTCGATGGCAACACCACCCAGAGTCGTGGTCGATGGGGTATTGAACACCAGTGTCGCGGTTTGATTGCTCAGGTTATACGTCGAGTAAATCAGCGAATTGCCGCGGCGCTTTTCAAAGGCACTGTCGCCGGGGCCGAATTGGACGCTGCGTCCGATGGGACCGCCACCGGATATATCAGCGAAAAAGAGGTTCGAAAATCCGGTCAACGTGCTGTCCGTTGGCCGCATGACGGCAGCGAATGATCCTTCAAAGCAATTGAGGAGCAGTTCGGTGTTGGTGCCCGATCCACGCGCCGCCATCACATCACCCCAGCGCAGGTTGACGCCCGGTTGTTGTCCGGACGGGTCGCCTTCGAATACTAGAGTAGGGGCCGTGCTCTGGGCTGTATCTGCCCAGCGGAAAATATGCATCATCTTCGTTGTGTCTCCGATGGCGCCGCCCGATGAATTCGGGGATTCGCTGGCAATATAAAGCGCGCCGTCGTCGGCACATGCCGCCCCTACGAGATCGATTGGATTGGAGCCACTCACTTCCGATGCACCTTCATGAATCACGCCTGTGGTATTCAAGTTATAGAGTTTCGTGCCGGTATTGGCGTCGACCACGTGCAACGTGTAAGCCGTGCTGGCCGGCGGGCAACGAACGAAAACCAACTGGTTAGCCACTGGATTATAGGCGAAGGCGCGTTCGTTCGGAGTATTCGGTCCGCCGTCGGCTGTAACATATGGGTAGGACGGATTGCCGGGGGTAGCTGCCCAGGCGTTTGTTAACGTCGGGAATTGGCCTGCGTCTACGACCGAAATGTGCGCCACCGAGCTGGTGACCGAACCGTTGGCATTGTTGGCGATGGCGAAGTAGTCGCCTATGTCGCTTGGCTGTGCATTAGCGACAGGATAGTTGTTACCGGTCACGCCTGTGTTTACTGGCGAATTGGTGCCTTTGTACCAGGTGATATTGCAGAGTTGATCCACGGAAATGCCCAACGAACCCTGGGAACCGGTAAGAATACGAGCGTTGTGTGGTTGGATCAGGATGCTCGGGGGCGGGACCGCTCCGCCGTCCAGAGTGTAAGCGTTGATGCCGTTGCAGGCGTTCAACACGAAAAGATAATTTACGCCAGTCTGCGAACTCGTGCCGAAGACGACTTGCCCGATGGCGTTGTTATTGGCCGAATGACCGCCGGCGTTTGCGCCGACGAGATTCTGCGAACTCAACAGCACCGCCTGGGTTGGATCGCTAAAATCATAATAGCTGAGTTGATCGGGAAGGGTGTTTGCCGAGGAAATACCACCAACAAAATTGATCGCTGCCGCCAGTTTCAGAGAAAAATTCAGGCCGACCGGGCCATTGGTATAAATCGGCAACCCTGTGTTCGCCACACCGAGAGGCGCCAAACCGCCGCCGGACGAATAAGTCATCTGCGCGACCGGTGCGCCGGCGGCTGCATTGTAACGTTTCTGCCAAAACGATCCAGACGATTGGCCGAACTGCAGGCTGCGGCCGATACTCGTGCCATAGACTTCGTAACCATAGCTTCCCGGAATGTTTTGCAGCAAATAACCGCTCGAGGCCCAGTTCGTCATCGTGGAGTCCAAGGGATGCAAAATTGCGGCATATTTTGACGAGTTTTGCGAATCGAGAACAATTTCCGTGCTCGTCCCGGACCCGCGCACCGCCAGCGTGTCACCAAAACGGAATGTCGTGCCGCCGGTCAAATCGCTGATGGGATTAGAGGCGGCGGCGGAAGAGTTGGTGCCGTAGATGACTTGCGCAATGGTGTTCGAGCCCGAATCTGCCCAACGATAAATCCTGAACGACGCGTCACTGGCAGCGTTGCAGGCATAGACTGCGCCATCATCGGCTACGCCAATGCCGCACAGCGCCAACGTTGTGCCGCCGGCGACGTTATTGGTTTTCAATTTATAAAGGAAAGCTCCGGTGCCGGCATCAACCACAAAAACACTCGGGACCGCGCCTGAAGGACCGCGCACGACCAGCAGTTGATTGGAAAGACTGTTGTAAGCGATTGCGCGCTCAGCTGGTGTGCCACCGCCGCCGGCCGTCACATAATTCGTGGAACCGCCGACTGCGGTCCAAAGGGTCGTCAAATGAAAAAAGTCAGAGGCATTAACGACCTTGAGGGTGGAAGAAGCGCTGGTCACGCTGCCGGCCGAGTTGATCGCGACGACTTTGTAGACAGAGCCCGACATGCTCGGTTGCACGTTCGGGATATCCATAAAGTAACTGCTTTGGTTGGGGATGATGACGTTGTTGGAAAACCATTGATAATTCGTCACGTCGTAAACGGCCTGCACTTCAAAGTGCGCACTTAACGTCGCGGGCACTTTCGTGATGGGCGGCAAATCCAGATTCAATGTGGGTGCAAAGAGCGACGTCGTATCGATCTGGCTTACGAGCATTCCGTTGTTGGAGGCGTGCGCGTATAATTTTCCGCCGCCGAATTTCAGATATCCCATCGGGGCAGTCGTTTTGGCAAAATTCGCCGGGAACGTGCGTGACGCGAGAATGGCCGGAGCCTCGTTCGTTGGATTCGGGAGATCAAACAACCAGACTTTGCCCGGTCCACCGGCGGCAATGCCGCCGATTTCTTCCAGGCCGCCCATCAGCTTGGTGGCGGGATCCCACGTGATCGCCGAAATGTTCAACAAAGGGTCGTTCGGTGAAGCAGGAGCGTAAATTGCAATCACACTTCCGACATAGGTCACCGGGTCCCAGCTCAGGAACAACAATGGTTTGCCGACTTGCTTTGCAAAAAAGCTGTTGCCGGGACCGAATGAAATGCCGTCATTGAAATTCGCGGTCGTGATTCCCGGAAAATAAAGACGATGTTGCACGAAGTTCGTGCCGTCGGCTGTTGTAAAAATCCAGCAGTTGGTGCCGGGGTTGCCAGATTGAACTGACGAAGAGCCGATGATGACTTGAGTGTTTGTGCCGGCGCCACGGACGTCCATCGTTTGCACTGCGCGTTCCGTGATTTCGAGCTTGTTCGAGAACGCGCTGGTCGCAGCCTCGCTGAAGTTCGGGGCGTTAACATTTGCGGTTGGCCAACGATACATGTGGGTCGTCCCAATGGTGTTATTGGCATTATTAATCTGGTTCATCGAATAGATCACACCGTCATCGGCGACGCCCGCTGTCACAATGCAACCGACACCGCCGACATCGTCGT
>JAICXV010000253.1 GCA_025934545.1 Verrucomicrobiia bacterium | reverse complement strand
CTTCTACGTCGGTCAACAGTTTGAGGCCGTTGATGAGGATATCTTCAACGAGATCGGGATTGTATCCGTTTGGTTTGAAGTCGTTGATGAGTTCTTGAATACGCCGCCGGATTGCGGGGTCTATCTGACTTTTATCAGGCTTGTCCATATGTGATACCGAGCGTAAATCCTGTCGGGGCAAAAGCAACAGTGGATAAAATGATGTGCAATTAGGTGCGATTAGCTGCGGCGGTTGTAGGTCGGCCTGGTGGCCCCGCCTTACCCCCCTCCAGACCCGTCCCATCGTCCCAAGGCCGTAAACATTGGTGTTTTTCACTTTTTACCCGTCCCCTGGGACGGGTCATAAACGTCCCAAGCCGAGCGCACGACGATAGCAAAGGATGGCGCTGATGACGATCAGGACACTAAATACCGAAACGGCGCTGACACCCATTTTATACACGAATTCGCGGAAGGTTCTGAACTCGTGAACGGGCGCGCTCAAATGGATGGCAATCGCTGCGCCGACGATCAAAGCAACCACGGCGAGTCCGAACCATAAGAGATAACGCCAGGCGTCCGATTGATTGTCAGGTCGTGGAGGTTGGGTGCGCAGCCATTTGAAGTAGTAGAGGCCCAGAATGCCCGCGCCGACCAACGTGCTCACGTATTGGAGGACGTAGGAGACGGTGATGTCCTGCGAGCCAATGTAAAAGAGCACGTGACGCAATGGCGAAAAATGGCGAGCAACGAAGCTGCCGTCGTGGGTGAATTGGTCCCAGACGATATGAGTCCATGCGCCGATCAAAATGGCGATCATGGCCATCAATAGAAATTCAAACGTGAACCTCGGACGTTGTTGCCCTAATGGCGTAAGCTGGTTTCGGTGCGGGGCGGGCAGAATGAAACACAGGTCGCGCCTGACCAAGTAGAATAATCCAAGCAAAATGAAACCGGTTGGAAGGCAGATGAAGATGGTGCCCAAAGGCAGATGCGCAAGTTTGGCGAGATGACGTTCGCCGATGAAGTAGCCGACATCCGGCGTCATGCTGCCGATGACCAATGCGGCGAAGTTCAGCGGGTTCGGAGTGAACCTTTTGAACGGGAGAATCGCGGCGGGATGGGAACAGGTTAGCGGCATCGTTTTAAACGCGAACGTTGAACGTCCAACATCCAACATTGAACGCCGAACGAAACACTTCTATTTCATCGTTGATAATTGTCTCTTCAATTCTTTTGTGAGCGGACGGTTGTCGCCGGGTGGGTCCAGGATGTACCAGATTAGGTCGCGGAAATCTTTGTCGGGCATTTGTTCGAGGCCTTCGGGCATCACGGATAGTTGGCTGATGCGCATGGATTCGATGTCGCTCTTCGCGACAATTTCTTGTTTGGGGCCGGCGGATAATAGTTTTACGTGGGTGGCATCGTTTTCGACCATGCGACCGCTTAGGCTGCGTCCGTCTTTTGTTTCGACTTCGACGTTTTCATAGCCTTTGCCGACGATTTGGTTGGGATCGATGACGTTGTTGAGAAGCGCGTCCAATGAGGAGCGGCCTACCCCGGTTAGGTCCGGGCCGACGTCGGCGCCTTCGCCATAGAGTTTGTGGCAGACGAAACAGGTTTTCTTGGCGACTTCGTGGCCGTGAGCGATGTCAGGACTTTCGGACAGAACCATATGGCGTTTTTGTTTGATGAGTTTGAGTTTGTCGGCGCTGGATTCGCGAAAACGACCGAGCAAACTTTTGACACGTTCATCGAATTTTGGGTCTTTGTAGTTGGACAACGAACGGAAGACGTTTGCGGGAATATCGGAAGGTGAAACCGTTTTGTTTTCGACGGCGTCGAGGAAAACGCCGGCCCATTGTTGGCGCGAGACAAGAGTTTCGATAGCGGCGCGACGCGGACCTGAGCTCAAAGTTTGCCAGTGCTGGAGAATTTGCAACCCGACCTCATCGCCGCCAACGGCGCTGAGCGCGCGAAGGGCTTCGATCACGATCCGTTCCGGATTTTTGTCCGTGATCGCTTGAAGTAGTGCCCGGCGCGTGTCATCGGATTTATTTTCTTTTGATACTTCGATGGCGTTGAAGCGAGCTTCGGTCGGCGCGCTCGAGTCGTTGATAAGTTTCAATGTGATGGCGACGGAATTGGCGTTGTTCCACAAACTACCGAGTTCGTTGGCACGGAACTGAACGGTTTTGTCGGGATTTGCAGCGAGGGCCGCGAAAAGGGATTCGGTGTCGCGACTTGGGGTGAAGAGTTTTGTTTTTTGCGCTTCGATGAAGCCGTCGAGTGCAGCGGCGGCGAGGCCAGATTTGTCATTGGCAGTTTGTTCGAGGAAATCGACGGCTTGATTGAGTTTCTCGACTTCGCCGGTGTCGCAGATGCGGCGCATGGCTTTTCTGGCGAGGATGCCGCTGAGAGGCATGGTGCGTGCGCCGTTTTCTGCGAGCCATTTGAGGCCGCCGGCGGGCTTGGCGGCGACGAGCGGTTCGCTGGCCATCCAGATCATGAATGGGAGGAGTGGGTCTTTGGCGTCGGAAGAGGATTCGATGAGTTTGACGAGAACTTTGCCGGCGAGCATTCGAGTTGGCTCATCAATATTCGTGACGGTATCAACTGTTAACGATTCGCAAACCAATTGTCGGATGGCAACGGCGACTGCGACACGCACCGAAGCATCTTTTTCTTGGGCGAGCATTTCCATCGCGCGCAGTGCTTTGACTGAGTTGTCGCGGGTCGCCCCCATGTGGCGGGCGGCGGCAAGCTTATGGGCGGTATTGTCGTCTGACTGCACGTGTTGAGCCCAAACGTCAGCGGCCACCTTCTCGTGCCATTCGTTTAAGATCGCGAACGCTGCCGCGGCAGTTTCGAGATGGTAACTATCGAGCGCGTCGAACAGGTCCGGCGGGTAACTAATTTGATCGGCACGAGCGCGTTCAATCAGAATTCTTCGCGCCGTTCTGCGTTGCCAAACATTTGTATGGTCAAGGACTTTGATCAGTTCTTCATCGTTCGCTTTGGACAGGTCGAAGTGAAGCGGACTGGAAGTCCGCGCTCCGTTTGTGCCGGTATAAACCACGCGCCAAATTCGGCCGTAGGTGCGGTCAACGCCTTCGGGGTCGGCTTGGGCGTTTTGGTAGCAGGGATATTTGTCATACCAATCGGCGATCCAAAGTGCGCCATCGGGGCCGACTTGTTCGCTGACGGGACGGAACCAGCCGTCGGTCGTGGTCAGGAAATCCTTTTCGGCGACGGCTTTGAAGCTGGAGCCGTTGGGGATGAGGCGGTCGTGGTTGATGGCGCATTGGTGGATGTTGCCCATGAACACGTGGCCCTGGTATTCGGGCGGGAACATGTCGCCTTGATAGATGCAAATGCCGCTGTAGGCGGCCATGTAGTGTTTGTGGTCGACGATGGATGGAAGGAGTTCGTAGCTGTAGGGATTTTCGGGGACGCCGCCCTGGCGTTGGTAGATGCCGCCAGGTGCGAGGTGCCAGAGGTGGTCGATGACGCACGCGCTGACGAAGGCGTTGCCGGCGGCGTCGAAGTCGACGCCCCACGGGTTGCTGGTGCCGTCGGCGAAGACTTCGAATTTTTTGGTGATGGGATGGTAACGGCAGAGCGCGGCGCTGACTTCGATGCCTGGTGAGCTCGCTTCAGGAATTTTTATTTTCGAGTGATTGAAAACGCCGTGGGTCATATAGAGCCAGCCATCCGGCCCCCACGTGAATCCGTTGAGGAGTTCGTGGCGGTCGTTGGTGTCGAAACCGGTAAGGAGGACCTCGCGGGTGTCGGCATGGTCGTCGTGATTGGTGTCGCGCAGGAAAAGTAAATCGGGCGCCTGACCGACATAGACGCCGCCGTTGCCAAGCGCGATGCCAGTGGCGAGGTTGAGGCCGTCGGCGAAAATGGTGACTTTATCGGCGCGACCGTCGCCATCGGTGTCTTCGAGGATTTTGATACGGTCGCGGGGTTTTGCGCCTTTGGGTGCGCCGACGGGATATTCGAAAAGTTCGACGACCCAGAGGCGGCCGCGTTCGTCCCAAGTCATGGCGACGGGGTTAATGACGTCGGGTTCCGAAGCGAAAAGGCGGACTTCGAAACCGGGCGGGACGGTGAAGGCTTTTTGAGATTCGGCGGGAGAAAGCGCGGCGCTGGCGGCAGGAGCGAAAGCGCCGGTGAGTTGTGTTCCGGGTGCAGCGGGTGACAGTTCTGTGAACGCGAATAAAAATAGTAGAATGGCTACGCGAATCATCGGCGGTGAGATTGCCTGTGGTTGTGAAACGGCGCAAGACATCGGCATTAATTGGAAACCGGCAAAGCACGGCGGCACTAAAACACCTCGTGTAATTTTAAACGTATGCTCGCACCTTCCAAAAATGAATTGACGTAATCTCTGGCGCGTTCAACATTCATCATCATGCTGGCCCGGTTTCCGAAGCTTACAAAGTTGCCCCGCCGACAGCGGCTGGAGTTAGCGGAAGAGTTGTGGTTTTCTGGGGTCGATGATTCGTTTTCCGTAGGTCGGATTGAACGCGAAATTCTGGACGAGCGTTGGAAAGCCTACCGTGCCGGTAAATCGAAACGAATTTCGCTGGATGAACTGGAGCGACGGCTGAAAAGGAAGTGAATAGTCTTCCGGTAGAGTTTCTCGACTTTGTTGAAGGGACTTGCGCCACGCGCTCAATTTTTACGATTCCTGGAAATTTGATGGAGCGGCGGATTTTCATGGCAAATTTCGCGAAACCATATCGTGGATCGGATGGAATCCAGAACTGTTTCCCAGAAAATATAAAACGTTCCGCCGTGCGATCATTCGTCACACGTATTTCGCCATATTTTATGCGATCGAAACTGATGCAGTTGTTGTCATTGCCGTTCTCGATATGCGGCGGGATCCTAGAGTAATTCAAACGACATTGCGGCTGAGGAAAAACAGATAAACTACTCACTACACCGCCTCACCTTTTACGTATGAGCAAAAAGATTCTGTCGGAGGCGCAGGTCGCAGCATTT
>JAICXV010000136.1 GCA_025934545.1 Verrucomicrobiia bacterium | reverse complement strand
CGCGGACTTCAGTCCTCTTTCAACGTCGATAGCACACGAGCATTTGGAGTTATGGAAAGTGAAAGACCCCGCGCTTCCAGCGCATCCCAAAGCGCCGGACCCCGGCGCACTCCAAACTTCGCCACGTTTGGGGCCGGGTATGACGACTCGGGCGTTTGTGAAACGACGAGGCTGAAGCGGAATAAATTCCGCGCTCCTAACGCACTTCTACGCACCGTCCGCCTGCATGATCAAATCAAATTCACACATACGGCTCAGGGTATTTCGGCTGTGGAAGAAATGCTTCTTAGTTAAAAAAGGTTTCTATTAAGAACTAATGAGCTTTCATGGGGAACCCTCGTTCTCCGTTCACCTTGATCAACTCAGGAAGATATTGGTTAAGCGACCGCGCAACGGCTAAAGAGTTGAGGGTTCCCATCCCGATCGGAAGGAGGACAGTTACTCCAAAATCAGCAATGAGATGGAACGGCTAAGACGTATAAGCATCCAAAGAGACTTCCGGTTGCTTGAGAGCGCGTTTAACGATGCCATCTTACATTGCGACTTGGTACACGAGGCTGCCTATGTCATAATCACACAAAGGAGAAAGCAGCTGCAGCGAGCCAGGAAGAAATGTTTGCAGCAATATCGTTAAGGCGCGGGAGGCTAAGGCGGCAGAGTCGCGGAGCCAATTTACAGCTAACAGCAATTGCCTCATCGCTGCGAGATTTATGTTGACGCCACTGGCTGTCCCTCGTTTGAAAAAAAAGCTTGGCAACCCCACTATTTAGGATTCGAATCGTCGCGTCTCCAGAGTGTTTGGAAAATAATATGAAGGCTCATTCTAGCTGCATTCTGTGTGACAAGTTGAGAACCGCGAAGTTGCTTTTGATTGTCGTTCTGGTTGCAGGATGCACTACTCTCCAATTTGTAACGCCCCCGACGGACCGTTCCAAAGATACAGCTCCGATGGTGAGCATTAGTTGTGAGATTCAGCATGGCAATGATCCTGTCGTCGTCAGGAAAGAAACTTCTTCGGCAAAATTGCTCGTTGATTTCGGGTCGGTTTTAACGCTGAACGCAAGCGCTTATAATCCCGGCCGCGGTGTCAAAAGTATGAGGTTTACTATCATTGACCCGCTAAGCCATACCACGCTTTACGATATCACCATTGATAACACCCCTAATGCCAACGGTCAGTATCTTGATGGCCTTTCGCCGAATGCTAAACCGGATCCTAAAGGGCGATCCCCGGTTCAGATGTTAGGAACACTTAATTGCCTGCCTAGTTTGTCTTTTGTTCCCCATTCGGAAATTACCGCGGTAGTTATAGCAGACAGTTTCACGGGTCTGAGTAAGACACTTTCGATGACATATGCCCTTCATCCATTTGTGCGAACGCGAATTTCAGGGATTAACCATTTAGACTTCGATCACCAGGACGGTGGAGACAAATTTCAAGCTTTCGACGGGGTCTTGCTAGTGACCCACAATCCGGGGTGCAGCACGCTTTTGAGCGCGGGCAACACCGGGGCAGACAGGTTTTTTAAAGGGCGAAAAGCGCTTCCCCCTTGTTGCACAATCGAGTCTGTCGAATTTCAGCAGTTATGGCCGAATTGCAAGTTGGACTACACAATCGACAACGGTGAGTACGGTGCAACGGAAACCGACAAAGACAAGCAGTACCGAACCATTTCCTGGCACAATGCATGCACGGGACCTTACGGAACCCGGAATCTTTATTACGTGATTAGTTTTATCGTCTCAAAGCCGGATAACGTAGACTTAGGCGAGAAACTGTTTGATACAGGAGACATACGGTCCATACCTATGCCAGCAAGTGACTACGGGTGGGATATGCCGACTAACGATTGTGGAAGCATTCCCGGACCCTGCGGTGGGCACGAATCGCTAGATATCACGGCGAATTTTGACAAATCTCTGCTTCATGGAGGATCCCTCAAAGACATCACTATTGGCGGCTATTGCGCAGACGGATATCCAGCCGGAGCGACCAACGCATTCCTCCACGATGCCGAGGGTGCAACCACGAATGGCTCAACTTATACGCTCCATTTTATTCAAGGAGGATTAGCCGCAGGATATTGGCAGGTCACGATCCGCCCTCCGCACTTTAGTGAACTGACCGCTCATGCACAGGCCCCCGGGTGGGTTAAGTTTGATGGTAACGCCGCCTGGACGAGCGGCCAGTAGACTCGACGAACAAGAACAAGTGAAATAAGTGTCAGTCCAACACATCTACACAATCGCGTAAAGAGACGAAATTGGTTGAGCGTTGAGGGTTGAGAAGCAGTCCCCCCCAACTATTCCTTGCTCTCGATGAAACCGATTACTAGCGTAACGGTTAATGCAATTGCAGTTGAACGGAAACGCTCACCGTAATCCTCAAATCTTCAGCGCTGTTTCCTCTGCTCTGGCAGGCGGTTTCGTGGCTTTTCTATTACTCGCCGGCATCAGCACTGAGGCCGATGTTTCAGTGCCTCATGTGTTCGGAAACAACATGGTGCTGCAGCGCGAGATGCCGGTTCGCGTGTGGGGCCAAGCTAATGCGGGCGAGAAAGTCATCGTGCGGATTTCTGACCGGGAGGTCAGCACTGTTGCGGATAAAACGGGAAAATGGAGCGTGAAACTCTCGCGGATGAAAGCTTCCAATGGCCCACTTACGATGACGATCACCGGCGCCAACACTATTACATTTACCAACGTTGCCGTCGGCGAAGTGTGGTTGTGTTCGGGGCAATCCAACATGGGTTTCGGAATGAATCAGGTCAACAACGCCAAAGAAGAAATCAGCGAAGCGAATTTCCCGCAGATCCGTCTCCTGAGTATAGCCCAGACAAATTCTGGCCAACCGCAATTTGACGCGGATGCGCCATGGGCCGTTTGCTCGCCGCGGACGCTGGGCGCAGGGAAGGCGGGTTTCACTGCGGTGGGATATTATTTTGGCCGTGAGTTGCACCGGGAATTGGGGGTGCCTATAGGCTTGATCAAATCAGCCTGGGGCGGAACGCGCATTGAACCCTGGACGGCTTCCGAAGGTTTCGCCAGCGACCCTCAGTACAAGGATATCACCAAGAAAATCAAAGAAGCTTCGGCGAACGCTCTCAATTCGACAAATAAGCCAACTAAAGGGCGACCGCCGGCAAGTATTTACAATGCGATGATCCATCCGCTTGTCGGCTACGGTATGCGCGGCGTGATTTGGTACCAGGGCGAAGCCAACCGCAGCGATGGCGATGCTTATACTGATCGGATGAAGGCTTTAATTGGCGGTTGGCGCAAGGTTTGGAACGAGGGTGATTTTCCATTTTACTACGCCCAAATCGCTCCCTTCCGCTATCCCGGCAACACGGACTTGACGATGTTGCTTTGGGAAGCGCAGATGCGTGCGATGGCGATACCAAACACAGGAATGGTCGTCACGACTGATCTGGTAACTGATATTCAAAGCATCCATCCAAAGAACAAAAAAGACGTCGGCCAGCGCCTGGCACGATGGGCATTGGCGAAGACTTACGGACGCAAAGACGTCACGTTTTCCGGGCCGATCTATCGCAAAATGAAAATCGAAGGAGACAAAATCCGGCTCCGCTTCCGATACGCCGATGGGGGGTTGAAGTCGCGGGACGGCAAGGAACTGACATGGTTTGAAATCGCCGGCGCCGATGGCAATTTTGTAAAAGCTGTCGCGGAGGTTGCTGGGATAGATTCACTCGTTGTCTATAGCAGCGATGTAAAACAGCCGACGGATGTTCGATTCGGATGGAACCAGGAAGCGATGCCAAACCTGGTCAACCGAGCAGGATTGCCTGCGTCGCCTTTCCGAACTGGAAGATAAAACGGGACTGATAGAAAATTGCTTTTTGACGCTGGCGCGGTCAATAGCCGGGTGCAGTCTCACCACAACAGGTGTCAGTCCCAGTGTCAGTGCAACGGAATGAAAACTTCGGTTGAGAGTTGAGTGACGGGTGTCATACGGAGGGTCACGGGCTCACATCCCGACACGTTTATCGGGACTCGGAAACCTCGTTGACGAGCCATTGCGTGACGGTAAAGCTCGACCCGGTTGCCGTGAATGATGTTTCGCATCGGAATATTTATTTTGTGTTCAAGCGAAACGATAACGTGCAAGCGAAAGCGATCAAATGGGGCGATGAGGAAGGGATTGCGAAGTTGTTCAAGGAAAACTGACTTTCAACATTAGACACCGCAAGCTCGTAACCTACGGTAACTAAAATTAACCGACGGTAAGTTATTTTTTTCCGGCTACTGCACGCGGGCGCGACTGAAGGTTTGCGCGCCGGGATTGCTGTTGGTGAGGTCGATGAGGCGGCCGGTCCCAGCGGCCTGTGTCACGGTTGTCCAGACGGGGTTGACCAGCGCCGGCGTGGCTTCGAGGTAATAGGTCTTTCCAACTGTTGTATTGGGCACGGAAACGATGAAGTTGTTGCCGTTGGTGCGCGGATTGACCAGTAACGTCGGGGTGTTGACGGTGACGCGCGCGGTGTACATGTCGAAAAAGTTCTGCGCGCCGTCGGGATTGTCACCGGTGCTGTTGGAGTTGTCAGCCCAACACGGATACAATACGCCGCCGAAAAACGTGAGACCGCTGTAATCGCCGTAGTCAAATTGAGTTCCCTGGACCGCGGAGTTGAGTGGGCTGGAAACCCCAGCGCTGACTTTCACGTTTGGCAGAAATGATTGGCCGCCGTTGGTGCTGACGGCTGCCCAGAATTCGGTCGTGTTGTTGCTCACGGAATTGCGGCAATCGTAAAATGATACGGCAATGTAGCCGCTCGTTTGGTCCACAGCGATGCGGGGCAGGAACTGACTTTTGCCATTGCCGACCGGATCGTCGTTGACGCGGACGCGCGCCGACCAATTCGTGCCGCTGTTGTCGGAATAGCGCAGGTAAATGTCGGTATCAAGCGAACTGGTGTTGGCCCGGTCGGTGTACATCAGGTAAAGGCGACCTTGAAACGGCCCGCCGCTTCGGTCCCATGCCAACCCGGCTTCGGCATCGATCTGCCGCAACGGCTGCGCCGGAATCGTGACGAACGCGCCCACCTGCGTGACGGTCGGGCTGGTTTGTGCTCCGAAGGTGCCGCCCACGCCCGTCGGGTTGAAGTTCATGTGAATGGTGTCCGGTCCTTCGGTCGTTGTGTTGTCTTGATAGACGATAGCTACCTGGCCAGCGGGGCCAACGGCGATGTCGCCGAAATCACCATTTGCACCGCCGGGCACGGTCACGGCGGTGGTGAATGTGCCGACGGCCCCAAATCCAGTCACCGGAGCGCCCTGGATCACCTGATTATTGTTTTTGTCGGTGTAAGAAATCCACACGCTGCCTCGACCCGGCGTGGATGATGGTCCGGTGACTAATGTTGGTTGATCGTTGTTTTTACTGGTCGTTTCGTAAACTACACGAAAGGACGCGCCGCCGTTGGTGCTCAAGCCGACCACAATTTGCAGAGCCGTTACGGAACTGAATTGGGTGAGGAACAGATTTCCAAAATCATCGAAGGCAGTCGACATATCGCCGTCCGAAGCGCCGAGTGCGGACAGATCGCTGGTGTTCCACGTCACGCCGCCGTCCAGACTGTAGCGACCGACGACCGACCAGGTGTCTTCGGCGAATAAATTTAGCGGATTTTTTGGATTGATAGCTATGGCTGTTTCCGCGTTATCGTCGGAAGCCGCGCTTATGTTGACGTTGGTGGCGACGGTCAATGTTATCGATTGGGCTGGTGCGTGCAGCGCCGAGAATATGGCGATAAGAATGAGGCAGAGGCTTTTGAGGAAGCGCATGAGGGCGCGAGCCTAGCAGGACGTGCAATGCGAAACCAGTGCAAACGCGCAATGGGCGGTTAATGAGCGACAGAGATTTCTTCGGCCTGCGGAATCTCGCAATGGAGTTGGACGATGAAATCGCTGCCTTCACCGACCTTGGATTGAACGAAGATGTTGCCGCCAAGGCGTTCGACGGCTCGTTTTACGACGGCCAGGCCGATGCCAGTTCCGGCGGTGTCGGTGTTTGTGCTGGCCCGCTCGAACATTTTGAAGATGGATTGATGGTATCGCTCGGGAATACCAATGCCGCAATCTTTGACGTGGATTTCACAGAGGTCGGCGGTTTTGCCGACAAAAATGTTTACTTTGGGCGGCTCGTCTTTGCGGGTAAATTTTATGGCGTTGCCCAGCAGGTTGGAAAAAATCTGAACCAACAACGTGCGGTTGGCCTTGATGGTGGGCAAGGGTGTTTGAATCTCGATTTGTGCACTGGTCCGTTCGATGTCGCTATCGAGCATGCTCAGACATTCCTGCAAGACGTCCTCGATGGCGACGGGTTCGTCGGAATGAGCGGCCATGCTCATCTCGCTGAGTTTGAGAACGTCTTTGATGAGGGTGTCCATCATTTTGGAGGCGCGAAAAATCTTTTGGGCGAACATGACGCGTTGTTCGTCTGACATTTCGTTGGCGGACGTGGAAAGGATTTCGGCGTAGCTGGTGAT
>JAICXV010000299.1 GCA_025934545.1 Verrucomicrobiia bacterium | reverse complement strand
GCATGACACAGCTTCGTCCAAAACTCGCCGACACAACCAGCGACTCGATACGTGTAGTCATCTAATTCCGGGTCGGTTTGAAGCGCGACGATGTTTTGTTCGGTCGCGCCGGAAAAGCGCTTTAAGTCCAGCTCCTGGCCGCTGATGATTGTGCGCAACACCTCGCGAATGAGTTGTCGATCCGCTTCTGCAAATTCGTTCAATAACGCGACGGCGTCTTCCGCTCGCTCCAACAAAACGCGTTCGGCGGGCAACGATTGATTTTGAGCGAGCGTGCCAAACTGTAATCGCTGTGAACTTGCTCCAATAATTCGGTCCCGCAATTGCGTCAACGCCGCCAATCGTCCCTCAAGCGGAACAATGTCAGTGTCGGCGATGGTATCCGTCGTCCGCGCCAACAGATAGGCAGCGCCGATTTGCCGACGCACGGCCGACGGCAGAATCCGCATAGTGAGATAGAACGACCGCGAGACTTCTTTCAACAGATTAGTCAGCAGTTCCGGATGCATCCTAGCGCGCCTGCAAAAACTTTTGCCACCGCGCAAGCTGGCGGCTGAGCTGTTCAGTCCCGGGCGATCCGATTGCTTTGCGGCGTGCCATGGCTCGTTTTAAATCGAAGATTTCGCGCACGTCGTTACCAAAGTGAGTATCAATCTTTTGTAATTGCGCGACGGTAATCTCGTTGAGCGGTTTGCTTTCCCGCTCGGCCGCCGCCACTACCGCGCCGACCACGTGATGCGCTTGCCGAAAGGGCATGCCTTTGACAACGAGGTAATCGGCCAGATCCGTCGCCAGCAATCCCGGATCGCCGGCGGCTTTTTCGCAAGTCGATTGATTGACAGCAGTGTTATTCAGCATCGCGGACATCAGTCGTACCGATGAGTGGACAGTGTTGGCCGTGTCGAACAATCGTTCCTTGTCTTCCTGGAGATCGCGATTGTAAGTCATCGGCAATCCTTTCAGAAGCGTCAACATTGCCATCAAATTGCCAATGACACGTCCTGATTTGCCGCGCACTAATTCCGCAATGTCGGGATTTTTCTTTTGCGGCATCAACGACGAGCCCGTGGTGTAGGCGTCGGCAATTTTAATAAAGGAAAATTCAGCGCTGCACCAAAGGACAATGTCTTCGGCTAACCGCGATAAATGCACCGCCAATAACGCGCTGGATGAACAAAACTCGACCACATAATCACGGTCGCTGACCGCGTCCATCGAGTTTTGCGTCAAACGCGCTTGGTCTTTTCCATCGACGAACCCAAGCAATCTCGCCACCAATTCCCGATCCAGCGGCAGCGTCGAACCGGCAATCGCGCCGCTGCCAAGCGGGCAAACATTTGTGCGACTGAAACAGTCCGTGAACCGCTCGCAATCGCGTTCGAGCATTTCGACATAGGCGAGCAAATGATGCGCAAAATAGACCGGCTGCGCGCGTTGCAGGTGCGTATAACCTGGAATTAGCGCGTCACGGTTCTTCGACCCAAGTGTCACCAGCGCGAGCTGTAATTCGCGAATCGCGCGGTTCAAGACGACAATTTCATCGCGCAACCACATCCGCAAATCCAGCGCCACCTGGTCATTGCGCGAACGGCCTGTGTGCAACTTCGCGCCCGCTGACGCTCGGCGCGTGAGCTCCGCTTCAATGTTCATGTGAACGTCTTCCAGCGAAGCGTCCCATTTGAATTTGCCCGCGCAAATTTCTTCCGCGATTTGGTCGAGAGCTTTTTGGATGGATGCCAGCTCGCTTTTGGTTAAAAGCCCGATGCTTTGCAACATGGTAGCGTGAGCGAGCGACCCGAGAATGTCGTGCTCCCACAAACGCCAATCAAATGAAATAGACTCCGTAAATTGGGCCGCATCCGCCGCCGGTCCTTTGCCGAACCGGCCGCTTCGTGACACTGGACTTTTCTTCTTCATTTCCGAATTCGGAATGTGACGGCAAACCCTGTCAAAGTCACGTCAAACTCAGTGCCCTTGATCAGGTCATTCACTGTCGATCTTGTAATTGCGGCCCATATACAATTCGTCAGCCGTTTGAAACAGCGCGATGGCGTCCTTCTCCAATTCGGCATCTTGCGCATCTCCGGTAGGGCTTAGTTGCATGTCTTCACCTCGCGGATCGCCATGAAAGAATTCGACCGTCTTGTTCAGGTTGAGTATCGCCAGATGTTTGTCGCGGTACATACCCACGTCGCGATTGTGATTGAGCACGACAAAATTGTTGTGCGGCTTTAACAGGTCTCGTCCGTAAAAACAGCTATCATAGGGCCGCCCCAACAGTCCCAGAATAGTCGGCGTCACATCCAACTGGCAACCGAGCGTTGCATTTCGCGCCGGCGTTTTGACCGCAGCCGGTCCGAGGACGAGGAATGGTATCTCGTACGAATGAATCGGAATGGTTTGCTTGCCGTAAACTCGCGCGCCGTGGTCAGCAACAACCACGAAGATGGTGTTAGTCCAAAACGATTCTTTTTTCGCCGCCGTAAAAAACTGACCTAACGCCCAGTCCGTGTATTTGACGGCGTAATCGCGCTGTTGCGCTTTCGGGTCTTCTGGAATGCGGCCCGGCGGATACAGATACGGTTTGTGATTCGAAACTGAGAGGACCGTCATCAGATGCGGCTTGTCGGTCTTGGCGGCGGCGCGCAATTCCTCGAGCGTGCGATTATATAAATCCTCGTTGCACACGCCCCATATCGTGGTGAATGTCGGGTTCGGAAAATCTTTCTGTTCGATAAAACGCTCGTATCCGTTGCGCATCGTAAATGAACGCATCCCGTCAAACAACCCGCGGCCTCCATACAAAAACATCGTGTCATAACCATCTCGCTTCAACACGCGCGCGATTGTTTCAACATTGTCGGAATGATCGCGTTTGACGATCGAATCTCCTGGCAACGGTGGAAACGACGACAGCACTCCTTCCATTCCGCGAACGGTGCGGTTGCCCGTCGCATAAAGATTTTCAAACAACAACCCTTCCGTCGTTAATTTATCGAGGTTCGGTGTCAGCGTGGCTCCTGGTCGGCCAAGCGATCCCCAGAATTCTGACCCAAGGCTTTCTTCCAAAAACACCACCACGTTCAGGCGCGGTTTTGTCGCATCGCCGGCGACGTGTTTGCGAAGGGAGAAGGTGTTGGTATCGAATTGCGTGCCCGGCTCTTCCAGCAGCGCGCGAGTTCGCTTGAACGCATCCGCCCGATCCATCGTTCTGTAAAACGCTGAATAATCCAGATTCCGCGACCAGGCCGCCGTCACAAATGACACCGCACCGTTGTTCGCAACTTCATTTAATGTGCGCTCGTTGCTAAATTTTGCTTCATTGAAATTGACGCTCCAAACCAGGCCGGCAGCAACGGCGAGCCAGCCAAAAAATGTCATCGCACGAACCGAGCCCGGGACCGGGTTCCACGGATATATGGCGATTCGCCGTGTTGCAAAATACAGTAATCCACCCGCGATCAGCGAAATGGCAACGAGCCAGCCGACCGGATACGAATCCCAAATATTGACGAAGACTTCGTGCGGATAAATGAGGTAGTCGATTGCTACGGTGTTGAAACGCGATTTGAACTCCTCGAAAAAGAAGTATTCCACGAACAACAGAAAAACTTCAACGCACCAAAAAATCAGGCACGCCGTTGAAAGGACAAACCGATGCCAGGTGGCGCCAAACCATGAGTTCGGCAGAATGCAGCACCAGATGAGAAGCGGCAGCATGACGCAAACGGCCGCGGTTACGTCCAGATGCAAGCCGATCAAGAGCGCGTGTCTAATCTCGGTGCCCGTCGGCGCGGACGTCAGGAACATGTTGAAAACGACGATGCGCAAAATCGTCCAAGAGAACACCAGCATCAGAATGTTCGCCGCGACGAACCCGAAGCGTGATTGCCGCCATTCGCGAAATGACGACGGCTTTTCGGCCGCTATCAAATTTTCGCCCGTCTGTCCTGCTGTTGTTTCTATTTCCACGTTTTCTTTCGTTCGTCGACCTCCTGCGATGGTCCACGCTGCAATTTTCCGGCGAAGCAGGGACTCAAGCCACCGCGCCGAAGATGCGCCAGCTAGGGCGCGCGGCCATACTGTGCCAAATCTTCAACAAAGAAAACAGTGACTTTTAAGCGTTCTCAGTTCAATCAATGTTCCCGTATGCCAAAGCCAATGGTCATCGAACTGCCGAGCGGCGCGCCGATCCCTATTCTGTACGAAGACCGGGTTGTCCTTGCCATCGACAAACCGGCCGGCTGGATGCTCGCGCCCGATGACTGGGACCGTACCCAACGCAATCTTCAACGCGCTTTGGTTTCGTCCGTGAACGCCGGCGATTTCTGGGCGAAATCTCGCAACATTCGTTTCATTCGCTTCGTTCATCGGCTCGATGCCGATACCAGCGGCATCGTCCTGCTTGCCAAAAGCAACGGCGCTTTGAGTGTGCTCACAGAATTATTCGAGTCGCGACAAATTGAAAAACGATACCTGGCGGTCGTGGACGGAAAGCCCAAGGAACAACGTTGGAAATGCTCGTTGCCAATCGGGCCGGTTCCCGGTGTGACGGGCAAAATGAAGATTGATGCAAGGAATGGGAAAGAAGCGGAAACGGAAT
>JAICXV010000505.1 GCA_025934545.1 Verrucomicrobiia bacterium | reverse complement strand
TTTGCTGGCGATGCCGTGCGTCTTCAGATGATAGGCGGTCAACGTGTAGTTGCCGGGGGGAACATTTTTAATCGTGAAATTGCCGTCTTTATCGGTCACCGCAAAATACGGATTATCGACAACGCCAACGTAAGCGAGCATCCAGTCATGAACCTCGCACTTAAAGCGAATGAGCACTTCGGGCTTATCGAATTTGCGCTCGTCGGTCTGGCCCTGGAGCGGTTGCGCGAAATTGAACTCATTATTACCATCAACGCGCGGCTGCGCATGGACGTTATGCATCACCGGGTCCGAATTCTTGATTTGAATCGGTTGACCGACCATCACACCAATAACGGCAGGTGAATAAAGACAGTTCTTTTGATCGATCGTCACCGGCGTGGTCGGCGTGGCGAACTTCTTTCCCTCCGCCCCTTTGGAAACATAAACAAAAACATTGCCCAAACCATTGTCCTTGCCGACGAGATAGCGCGTCGTCGTCACGTTTTGGCCGCCGTGCATGGCGCTACAAGTCGGGTCGAACTTGATCGGAATTTCCGGCGGAGGCGTGCCTTTCAAAGTGACTTTTCCGGTGATGTCGCCCGCGAAAGCGGTTGCTGTAACAAAAGCAAGACCGAGAACTAAAGAAGCAGACAGTGTTTTCATAGAGTCGTTAAAAACTAAACAAGCGTTTAAAACCTAACACTCACAAAAGTCAGCGCAAGCACTTTGTGAAACTTTTCACAAGCGGCCTAAAATTGCCACTCGCGCCACAAAAAACGGTTAACCCAACTGCCGCATCACTTCCGCCATCTCCAACGCCGTCTGGGCGGCTTCCATCCCGCGGTTATGATCCTTACTGAGACAACGCACTTTTGCTTGGCCCGCGTTCTCCAATAAAAGCACTTCGTGTATGACAGGAATGTGGTGTTGAAGCTGGATTTGCATCAACGCCGACGTGACAGCATTGCCGATTTGTTGCGCGTGATCGGTTTCGCCGCGAAGAATCACCCCAAGACAAATGATGCCGCTCAACTTCGATGCTTTCGCCAGCCGTGCAGCGACGATCGGAATTTCAAAAGCGCCAGGCACGCGAACCAACTGGACCGAACCCCCCGATCGCTCAATTTCCCGTTGCGCAGCGCCGACCATCGCATCGACATACTCAGCATTGTATTTCGACGCGACGATGGCAAAACGTGCGCCCGAGGCTTTGGTTTTACTTTTTGAATTCTTGCGGAGCATTTCCGTTTTGGTGCTTGAAATTTCTCTGGAGCTTGGAGCTTGGGATTTGGAGCCTTTACAAAAGATGGCCCAGTTTCTCCCGCTTGGTCTTGAGATAATTTTCGTTATGCGGATTGGCCTTGGCCCGAATCGGAATTTGTTTCACGATTTCCAAACCGTAACCCTCAAGGCCGACAATCTTTTTCGGGTTATTCGTAAGCAGACAAATTGTTTTCAATCCGAGATCGACAAGGATTTGCGCACCCAGGCCGTATTCTCGCAAGTCCTGACCATACCCAAGTTTCAAATTCGCTTCGACCGTGTCGTATCCCTTTTCCTGCAGCTTGTAGGCCTTAATTTTCGGCGCGAGCCCGATGCCGCGACCTTCCTGCCGCATATATACAATCACACCTTGGCCCGCCTCACTGATCTGGCGCATGGCTTGTTGCAACTGCCAGCCGCAATCGCAGCGGCGCGAGCCGAACACATCTCCCGTCAGGCATTCGCTGTGAACGCGCACGAGAACATTTTTCTTGCCCGCAACTGCGCCTTTAACCAATGCGACGTGGTGATTTTCGTCTAGGTGCGACCTATATAAATACAGATCAAAATCGCCATAATCCGTCGGCATTTTCACGATCTCGATCCGCTCCACCAACTTCTCGCGCGTGCGTCGGTAATGGATCAGGTCCTGAATCGTGCAGATCTTCAGCTTATGCTTCTTCCCGAATTTCTTCAGCTCAGGTAATCGCGCCATCGAACCGTCATCGCTCATGATTTCGCAAATGACACCAATGGGCCGACCGCCCGCCAGCTTCACTAAATCAACCGCTGCTTCGGTATGACCGGCGCGTTGCAAAACCCCGCCGGGTTTAGCGCGCAAAGGAAACACGTGCCCAGGTTGAATCAAATCTTCAGGCACAGCCGTTGGCTCGGCCATAATGCGAATCGTGCGCGCGCGATCCGCTGCGCTGATGCCGGTGGTGATCCCCGACGACGCATCCACGCTGATTTGGAAATCCGTCCGGTACTTATCGCGATTTTGCGCGACCATCCGTTCGACGCCCAACTGCTTCAACCGCTCGTGCGTCGTCGGAACGCAAACTAATCCGCGTCCGTGTTTCGCCATGAAATTGACTGCCGCGGGCGTGACACATTCGGCCGCCATGATCAAGTCGCCTTCATTTTCGCGATCGGCATCGTCGACAACGATCACCATTTTACCGGTGCGAACGTCGTTTATGACGGATTCGATGCTGTCAAACTCACGTTTCATCCAACGTTAACCTAAATGGCAAAGCTCCAGGAACCAAGCTCCAAGCTCCATAGAAAAACTAAGCTCCAAACTTCAAAGAAATCCAAATTCAAGCGACCGCCTCGGTGCTTGGAATTTGGAACTTCCCTGGAGTTTGGAGCTTGCGATTTGAAGCTCTAAATTATTGCTTCGCTTTTGGCGTCAACAAAGCCTGCTTCGAAACGCCTTCGCTCGTGCACGTGCCTGCTTTTTTGCCGGCGCAGCACGACATTTTGGCTCCGGTCGAAAGCGTACATTGCTTTTTGGACGCGGTGCATTCTTTCTTCGCTTCATCGGCGAAGCTTGCCGAAGCGCACGCAAACGCGGCAATAGTCAGGGTCAGGATCAGTTTTTTCATAATTTACTTTCTAAATTCTACTCGGTTTCTCCAGCCATCAGACGCGGTTGGAAAGCCAGTTGTTCAATTCTTCTTCTTGTGGTGCCGCTTGCCGCGATGGCCTTTGCGCTTGTGATGCTTCTTATGCTTCTTGTGTTTTTTATGTTTTCCGCCCGAATGCGCATGGATGTGAACCGTTCTGGCAGAAGCCGTTACGGGGAGCATGGTTGTCACCGTAAACACGGCGAGGAGCAGATAAATTAAAACCTTCTTCATAGCCTTCGTTGTTTGGTCGCCATGTAAGTTACAGAATGCCAGCCGTTAGTCGAGTATTTTTCCGTCAGGTGTCGCTTCGAAACTTTCATCATTCCCGTCCCGCGTGACTTCAATCTCATAATACAAAGTATCGCCGTCCTGCGTTTTCATAAT
>JAICXV010000139.1 GCA_025934545.1 Verrucomicrobiia bacterium | reverse complement strand
TTTTGATGACGAATGGAATTTCGCGCGCGCTCGTTTCGGGCGGCGGTGACATGGCTGTGAGCGGGCCGCCGCCGGACAAGGTCGGATGGAAGATTGAATTGTCGTCGGTGGAGACAAATGGGCCGACGGAATATGTGCTGATCAAAAACTGCGGGCTGGCGACTTCGGGCGATATGTTTCAGCGACTCGAAATTGACGGCAAACGTTACTCGCACATCGTTGATCCGCGAACCGGGATTGGATTGACCGATCACAGTCTTGTCACCGTGATCGCGCCGAACGCTGTGACGGCCGATGCAAGCTCGAAACCGGTGAGCGTGCTCGGGCCCAAAGAAGGACTCAAATTTGTTGAGTCAATTCCGGGAGCGGCGGTGCGGATTGTGCGCAAGCCGGCGGACAAAGTCGAAGTTGTGCTTTAGCACAACTTCGACGTCCACACGAATTAAACGGTCACAGTTTGACCGGGCACCGGGAGCTGATACAGGCCGTTCGGGCCGGGCTTGGTCGGCGTTTCAGCGTCCCATGCCAAAACTTTTGGCATCGTTTCGATGTTCGACGCGATCGCCTCATCCCAATCGAGCTGCTTGCCCGAGTAAGTGGACATACGACCGAAGATCGACGTCATGGTGCTGTGCGCGCCGTATTCGGCTTCGTTGTACGGCGTGTTATTGCGAATGGCGGCGAAGAGGTCGTCGTGCTCCTGCTGATATTTGTCCGTTTGCGTTTTGCTCGACCACTTTTGCGGACCGGTAATGCGCCAGGAACCATCGGTAAAGTGCGCTTTGCCTTTGGTGCCGATGGCGTATTCGGCGACTTCGTTCCAGCAACCTTGTTGATGGCGGCATTGGGAGAAGCAAACGCTGCCGTCCGGGTATTCGAATTCGACAACGTGATGGTCGAAAATTTCGCCATAGTCAGGACCTTTGCGCGTTTCGCAACCGCCGTTGCCACGGGCTTTGACAGGGTGGCCGCCTTTGATCCAATTGATGACGTCGAGATTGTGGATGTGTTGTTCGACGATGTGGTCGCCGCAAATCCAGACGAAATAATACCAGTTGCGCATCTGATACTCCATTTCGGTCAGTTTGCGTCCGTATTGCTTTTCCAATTCGGCGCGGGTGTGACACCACGGCGTGTTGCCGTTCCAATAGGCGCGCGTGGCGACGATGTCGCCGATGGCGCCGTCGTGAAGGCGCTTGAGCGATTCGATATAGCCGGTTTGGTGGTGGCGCTGGAGACCGACGCCGACTTTCAAATTTTTCTCTTTGGCGATTTTGGCGGCGGCGAGAACTTTGCGGACGCCGGGGGCGTCGACGGCGACCGGCTTTTCCATGAAAATGTTTTTGCCCTGATTGACCGCTTCTTCAAATTGCATCGGACGAAATCCTGGCGGCGTCGCCAGAATGACGACGTCGGCAAGCGCGATCGCTTTTTTGTAAGCGTCGAAGCCGATAAATTTATTTTCTTCAGGAACATCGACCCGCTCGGGTTTGTTGTGCTTGGCGACTTCGTCTTTGAGCGTATTAAGAGCGCTGTCCATGCGATCGCGGAAGACATCGGCCATCGCGATCAGTTTAATCGGTCCTTCGGTATTCAAGGCCTGACTACAGGCGCCGGTGCCGCGTCCACCGCAACCGATCAAAGCGATTTTCAACTCGTCGGTGTGTTGCGCGAAAACGGGCGTGGCGGCAGCGGCGGTGGCAACGGTTGCGAGCGTCGTCGTCTTCTCCGGCCCGCGACAGCCGGCGAGGGGAACGAGGAGAGAACCGCCAGCAGCAGCAGCGCCAGTCGTTTTGAAAAATTGGCGACGAGAGAATTCTTTGGGATCGATGTTCATAGAGTTAATAATCAGTGTTTTTTAAAACCGGGATACTTCACGGTATCAGGTTCAATTTGCGTTCGTCATTCTTTTTCTACGCCGCTGTTCCAGTATTTATTCATCTCTTCGGCCGGCGGCACTTTGAGCGGACGAATGGCGCGGAAGCCGACGAATTGGGCGTCGGTCAAATACCAGATGCTCTTGGGCAATTGCGGGTCCTGCATTTTCCAGGCGGGACTGGAATTGGTGCGCGACGCGCTGCGCAGACGATCGGCATCGTCGGACCATGAACCGCCGCGAACGGAATGCGGGTATGGCTTTTTGGCGACATTCCACGGTTCGGTGGTGACGGTGTCTTTGAATTGTTTGTAATAATCCGGGTCGTATTGATCGAGCGTCCATTCGGAAACGTTGCCGTGCATGTCGAACAGGCCCCATGGATTTGGTTTTTTCTTGCCGACCTTTTGATACTTCAAATCGCTGTTGTCACCGAACCACGCGTATTCGCCGAGCTTGCTGACGTCGTCACCGAACGAATAGGCGGTCGTCGTGCCGGCACGGCAGGCGTATTCCCATTCCGCTTCAGTCGGCAGGCGATAAAAGTGACCGGTCTTGGCGCTGAGCCATTCGCAATATTTATTGGCCGCGTGCTGGGTCATGCTGATGGCGGGAAAACCGTCTTTGCCCATGCCGAAACTCATTTCGACATAAGGCTTGGTCGGACGCGTGACGGCGTCGGCGCTTTCGCTGGTATAATTCGTTGTGCCGGATTTTTTATTTTCGTCGGGATACATCCAGAGTTCGTATTCGTTCCAGGTCACTTCGCATTTTTCCATCCAGAACGGTTCGATTTTTACTTTGTGCTGCGGATGTTCGTCCGGCGAACTCTTTGGTTCATTGTCCGGACTGCCCATCAAATATTCGCCGCCCGGAATGGGCAGCATGGCGTAGGTGACGGTCGTGCCCGGAATGGTGTTGGTATAAGGCTTCATGTCAGCGACCGTTTGTTCGGTGCTGACTTGCAGGATTTTTTTGCGAATTTCTTCGACGAGCGGCATGTCTTTGCCGCCTTTCTTCGCGCCAGCGAGTTTAATATTTTCGGGCCAGACCGCGCCCTGGTCGACCCAGAGACGCAAGTCAGCGACTTCCGTTTCGCTAAACGGACCGCCGCGTTCGAGCAACGGTTGGATGTCGCGCGCGAAATCAATTTTCTTCACGTTCGTGAGCGTGAGGTTATCGGGCCATTCAGCGCCTTCGGCAATCCACGTTTTGATCGTGTCGATTTGCTTTTCGGGAAGGACAGGGCGGGTCTTCGGGTCAGGACCGCCGGGCATGTGTTTGTCCTCTTCCTTCGGGAGCAAAAGCAATTTGTAAACCTGGCTGTCGTCCGGTTTTCCCGGCGCGATCCGTTGCTTGTCGCCGTGCGGCTTGAATGCGGCCGCTTTATTGTCCATTCGGTAATGACCGTTTTCGTCCGCGTGTTGCTCGTTGTGGCACGAGACACAGTTTTGTTCGAGGATCGGTTTGACGTCTTTGACGAAATCGAGCTTTGCGCAGGCTGTGCCAACCAGGAGTGGAGCGGCGAGGCCAAGGGCGGCGATACGTAAGATATTGGTCATGTAATTAGTGGACGATGCTCTCATGGTGAAAAATTCAATGTCAATACCTCTAAATGATTGAGTGGACAGCGCCAGCCAGTAGGCCAACGTGCAGAAATCAGGGTTTGGCCGCGATTGGGCGCGAATAAGCGCGTATTGCTGCGATATTGCGCGATGAGTGTCAAATGTAAGGCCATTTGTGGATGCCACTTGGGAAGGTTCGCCCAGATTGGGCGCAGAAAAGAGGGATAAAAATGCGCGAAAATTGCAGTTTTGAATTTGTGTAAGTGATGGTGGTGAAACGGTTGCGTTTAAAAAACGACGTTTTGAGGGGGTGGCGGGGGGTTGGGCCGAATGTTGCGGAAAGATGCGGAAGCTTGCGGCAATGTGCGGCAATTTGCGGAAACGTGCGGGTCGGTATCGACGGGCGATAGCCGAGAAGTAATCGCCGATGGCAGAGAATTGTGGCGCACGGTGCATGGGTCCTTTCGGAGTGCCGATGGGCGGGAATGTCCAGCGGGCCCGTGGTGTGGCGGGCATTAGGAGTATGGCAGAAAGTTGCTACTTGTCAACCAGTGTAGAAATAGAACAAACCTCTCGCGAACTTTCAACACAGAGACACAAAGGGCACAGAGATTCACAGAGGAGGGTGCGGGACGAAGTGGCAGCTGAATCGGTTATTTGGAGTTCATACAGATCCTGTTGTGGCAGGCAGGAAAGCGGGTTGAGTTACTGTCAAATGCTTGACCGGCGGCATGATTATTGCAGGAGAAGGCGTTGCTCGCAGATTTGTGAGCGGCAGGAATTCGTCGAATGAAATCAGGTGTTTTATTGGCGGTTATAACGGTTGGCTTTGGGCTTCAAGCACTTGGGCAACATATTTCTCCAGCCTTTCGGGCGCGTGGAGGGGTTGTCGAGGCGCTGCCTAAGACATTGCGCGCTCAACCGTCGTTTGGAATCAGTGACGAAACCCGCTTGAAAATGGTCCTCGCGCCGAAGATTAATACGCTGGTTGCGGCCAAGAATTTCGAAGGACTTGACCAGATGGCGACGGAATTGCGCCGGTCCAAGGTCGAAACGGCCAGCGGGGTTTGGTATCTTTCCACGTTTTATACGCTCCTCACTTACGAATGGACCGACACACCCGAGATGACGGAAACAGCGTGGATGGAGCGTCAGGTTTTTCTGAATAAATGGGTGCAAACGAATCCGACTTCGATCACGGCGCGAGTGGCTCTTGGTCGATATTGGAAGAATTATGCATGGAAAGCGCGCGGGCTCGGCTATGCCAACAACGTCACCGAAGCGCAGTGGGATTTGTTTGCGGCGCGATTAGAAAAGTCGCGCGAAATTCTGGTGGAAGCGCGGGCGTTGAAAACAAAATGTCCGATGTGGTGGGACACGCTCCAGTTTGTCGCGCTTGGCCAGGGATGGAAGGTCGCAGATTTTGATGCGGTGTTCGATGACGCGGTAAAATTTGAACCTGGTTACACCCAATTTTATGTCAATAAGGCGACGTATTTGTTGCCCCGTTGGTATGGCAAAGAGGGCGATTGGCAGGCTTTCGCGCAGGATGCCGCCGACAAGATGACCGGTGAAGCCGGCGATATGTTGTATGCGCGCATCGGCTGGCGGATTCATCAGCGCGGTTATTATTCGGGTTTTGCCCGCGATGCCGGCTATTCGTGGCCGCGCATGAAGAAGGGTTTGCAAACGATCGTCGATAAACACACGGACTCGGTTGCGCCTGCGAGCGAATTAGCGTGCCTGGCGTATCAAGCTGAGGACCGCGAATGTGCGAAGCCGATGTTCGAGCGCGTCGGAATGGTTGTCGATCGTAACGCGTGGCAGGACGATATGGCGCGGTTCATCCGGGCGCGGACCTGGGCGATGATGCAGTATTGAGTTCGGGTCTTAAAGGAAACCGAAATCGAAAATCGGCGGCGAGCCGCACGGACTCCAAACGCTTCGCGCCGTCTTTAAGCAACGCGCTATTTCTGCAGTTATTTATTTTCCAAATTAATTGCGACGGCTTGTTCGGGGGCCAGTTCAATCTGAAATATCACATCGGCGCCTTCGTGTTTTGACTGGATGGTTTGTTGCGACAATAGCTCGGTGATCTGCAGGGCCTTTGGCAATTTTAACTTGTCGGATTCGATACGGACAACGCCATGTTGTGCGGTTTTTGAGCGATTCATTAGCGTGAAATACGTCGGGCTTCCGCATCCATCACCCCAACGTTCGATGCCGATTTTTTCATTGTTGACGCGAGCGTCGGTCACAGGTTGCCAGCCGGCTTCGTTGATTTTTATGATGGTCGGAAGAAATTTGCGTTCCATTTCTTGGCCTTCTTCGGAACGCGCGCCAATGAGGATGCCGAGGTAAAGGCACGAATTCCAAGCGCGCGGGTTGACGCTGTCGCGACCGTTGAGCGCGCAATAAGGTTTGTTGTAGGCGGCGACGCGCGCGGAGTAAAACGCGTCGTGTTTGGTGTAGTCGGGCAGACCCTCCATGCCGAGGGCATCGACGGCAAACCCGAGGAGGACGCGATTGGCGTGGACGCCGTTGGCGAAAACGATTTTGTTTTGCGCGTGAAGACGGCGAGAGAGTTCCCATAAATATTCGGCGTGCGATTGGAGGTTCCACAGGCACGGCATCGGGCGCGCCGCGCTTTTTGACGGTTGCGATTTTACGATTTTGCCTTCTGCATCTTCATCGGTTTCGGTTGCACCAGAGCTCGCGCGCGTGGTGTAGGTTAGCGGCACGGTCGAGTATTTGAAATGATCGCGCCGAAAATTGTAGTAGCCCGGCCAGCGCCCGAGGGAATCGACGTAACAGCCATCGATATATTTGGAGCCGCTAAACAGCATCGGCAAATAATCGTCCAAAGTATATTTGGCGATGGTGAGTTGGTCGGTGTCGAAGAAGAGTTTCGGATTTGGGTTTTGCGGAAACGACAACGTGTTGCCGAGATATTGGCGCATGAGGATGGCC
>JAICXV010000231.1 GCA_025934545.1 Verrucomicrobiia bacterium | reverse complement strand
TTTTATCCGAGGTCGAAATGACGTGCAGCCGCGTGCTCATATTATATGGCGGGAAAATTCGCGCTTCCGACAGTTTGGACAATCTGCGCAACGGGATGAGCAAACCCGGCGAAATCATCGCCGAGATCGCCGCGCCTGAATCGGTCTTGCGCGAACTGTGGGACCAAATGCCGGAAGTGGATGACTGGGACGTTTGCGCGGCGGAAGGCGATTATTTCCGTTGCGCTATCACCTCACAAAACGGCATCGATCTGCGCCCAGTAATTTTCGACATTGCCAAAGAGCGTAGTTGGAAAATTCGCGAACTGACGCAGAAACGCCACTCGCTCGAAGATATTTACATGCGCCTGACGCGGCCGGAACTGGAGGAATCCTGATGCAGGCTTACCTCACGTTGACACGACGGGAACTGGGCCACTTCTTCATGTCGGTCATGGGTTACATTGTTATCGCGGCGGCGGTGTTTTTGATGGGTCTGAGTTTCGTCAGCCTCGCTTCAAAACTGCAGGGCGAGGCGACGGTTATGCCTGTCACAGAAATCTTCTTCGGATTTTATTTCTGGTTGATCCTGCTGTTCTCGGTTCCGGTCATCACCATGCGTCTCTTCGCGATGGAAAAAGCCAGCGGCACCTTCGAAAGTTTGATGACCACGCCGGTGTCCGATTTGCAAGTCGTCATGGCCAAGTTCACCGCCGGTTTGGTGTTCTATATCGTGTTGTGGAGTCCGCTGCTCATTTGCCTTTTTTTTCTGCGCTACTTCACGCATGAGCCGACGCTGCTTGATCCGGCCAACATCGGCACGACGTATCTCGGCATTGCACTGCTCGGAATGCTCTACATCGCGCTTGGATGTTTTGCGTCGTCACTGACGAAAAACCAAATCGTGGCGGCCATGGTCGCGTTTGCGATCGGATTCGCATTGTTCGCGCTGAGTTTTCTGGCGGACCAGCTTTCGATGAAGTCGGATTGGTCGAACGAAACGCTTAAGGCCATGTCAATCTACACGCAAATGCTCGATTTCTCCCGTGGCGTAATCGATAGCCGTTACATTGTGTTCTACGTCAGTGCGAGCGCGTTCTTTTTGTTCCTGACACACCGCGTCGTCGAAAGCCGGCGCTGGAAATAATGAACTCGCCGAACGACAACCAATCGACTTTTTCCGCCGGGAGGCGCTGGATCAACGGCCTGAACTCGTTTCTGGCAATCGTGGCCTTCCTCGCGATTGTGGTCCTGGTTAATTATGTGGCCAGCGGCCATTTCAAACGCACGCAGTGGGGCGCTGGCTCGGCATTTCGGCTATCGCCCCAAACGGAGGGCCTTCTCAAATCTCTGACCAACAACGTCGACATCACTATCTTTTTTTCGCCGCACGGCGACGAAGAGGACATTTACAGCCTGGTCGCCGGCTTATTAACCGAATATCACAACGCGAATCCCGCGCACATTCACGTCAAAACGCTCGACTATACGCGCTTTGATGCCGAAGCCAAAGCGTTCCTGGCGGCGCATAAGTTGAATGGTTTGAAGGAACGCGATTTCATTTTATTCGAAAGCAACGGTCATACAAAAATTGATTACGCGAAAAATCTCGCAGAATACGATTTCAGCGCCGTTCTCGCCGGACGCAGCAAAACAGTTCGACGCAGCGCATTTCGGGGCGAAATATTTTTCACATCGGCGATCCTGAGCGTCAGTTTTCCGCGCCCGCTCAAAACCTATTTTCTCTTCGGCCACGGCGAGCACTCGCCGGGAAGCGCGACCGAAGAGGCTGAAGGAAAATCGCGCGCGACGTATTCCAAATTAGCCAGCGTTCTCAAAGACGAAGCGGACAGCGATTGGGACCGACTGTCGCTCCAGGGCACCAACACAATACCAACCGATTGCCAGTTGCTTATCGTCGCTGGTCCGAGCCTCGGACATTTGTTGCCGGAGGAACTTTCCAAAATCGAAGATTACCTCAAGCAAGGGGGACGCATGTTCGCCTTGCTCAACAAAGAATGCGGACTGGAAGACCTGCTGCAAACCTGGGGCGTTAAAGTCGGCGACGCGCCGCTCGTTGAGCACGATGCCCGCGTCCGGATCGGATTGAGCGATAAAGATTTCCTGATCGCTCGTCTGGGGACACATCCGATTACCAAACCGCTGCTGACGGAGCAGTTGTTCATTCGCATCGCATCGCCCCGGGCCGTCTATCCAACAACCGGCAACGCCAAAGTGCCCGGCGCACCGGAAATTAGTGTGCTCGCCGAAACCAGTGATCTCGCCACGGATGGCCGAACGACCGGCAAATTCCCGTTGATGGTGGCCGTGGAACAAGGCGTCATCAAAGGTGTCAACACGACTCGCGGCGGTGGCACGCGTATGATCATTGTGGGCGATGCCGATTTTCTGGACGATTCCATGATCGATTCCGTTGCGAACCACTATTTTGCCGGTCTCGCGCTGGATTGGCTCCTCGAACGCCCCGAAGTGTTGCTCAAGGGAGTGACGGCGCGACCGATTCGCGAATATAAATTGATCTTGAGCGGCTCGCAGATGGTCGGTCTGCAGTGGCTGTTCCTGGCCGGTCTTCCCGGCTTTGTCATCGCGTTGGGCGCATTAGTGTGGCTGAGACGCCGGAGGTAACGTGAAGGCGACTGTTGCCCTTGTCACAACTGCGCTGGTCCTGCTCGGATTCGTCCTGCTGGTGGAAAAGCCGTTTCGTCAGCAGCGCTTGCGCGAAAGCTCGCGCAAAATTTTTCCAGCATTCGCGCCCGGCGATGTGCGACACCTCCGCGTGCGCACGGCAACCGGTGACGACATTCAACTCGAAGTGACGAACAACTCGTGGCGGATCACACGGCCGATCCGTTACCCCGCCGATGCCGATCGCATTAATTTATTGCTGAAGTCGATGGCTGATGCCGAATGGAAAACACGTTTGTCGGCCAACGAACTTAAGGACCGCCCCAATGCGCAGGAAGAGTTCGGCATGGCCTCTCCGCAGTTGTCGATCACGGTCGAAACAAGTTCCAACAAATATATTCTCGACGTCGGTTCGAGTTCGGCGTTCGCAGACGAGGTGTTTTTGCAAATGCGCGGCGGCGATAATATTTACCTCGCTTCAAGCGAATTTTTGAATGCGATTCCGGCTGATCCCACTGGTTGGCGCGACAAAGCATTGGTTCGTCTTGCAGACGTTCCCTTCGATGGTTTGCGTGTGACCAACCAAGCGAAAGTCGTTGAATTGGATTCCGACCCAAAAACAAAACTTTGGCGGATGCAAACACCTGTTCAGGCGCGCGCGGACACGCCAAAGATTGAGGAACTGTTGAAAATGCTCGGTGGAGTCAATGCCGTCGCCTTCGTCACCGACGACGCCAAAGATCTCGAACCGTTCGGATTGCAGCCGGGTTCAATCACGGCATCGGATCTGGCTTTTACCCGGGCGACGAATGCCATTTTGAATCTGCGTATGGGTTCAAGCCCTACGAACCAGACCAATCTGGTGTATGTTCAACGGAGCGATACTACGAATATTATGCTCGTCCCGAAGGCGCCTTTGTTGGCCTGGCAAACGGTTTATACAAATTTCCTCGATCCGCATATGGTGAGCGTTCCACCTGAGTTCATTGACGGCATGCAAGTGCGCGCGAACGATCAGTTCAAGGTGGAACGCAAAGCCGACCAGACATGGCAGGTCGTCGGTTCCGAAACATTCCCGGCCGATGACGCATTGGTCCATGGCATGTTGGAAGTGTTCACTGGCGCTGAAATCGAGCGCGAAAAAACGGTCGTCGCCGACCTTGCTGATTACGGTCTGAAAACGCCGCTTGCTCAATTCACACTCAAATCCTCGGCTATGGGCAACGCTCCGGATTACGCCGTCGCCCATCTTGAGTTTGGTACGAACAACACCGGCCGTATTTTTGAACGTTGCACTGAAGAAGAATCGGTTAACACCGTTCCCGCCGAATACTTCGCCCGATTGCCGCAGGTTTCGTGGCAGTTGCGTGATCGGCGCGTCTGGAGTTTCAACGGCAAACAGGTCGTCGCGATTACTATTCGGCAAGAGGGTTACGTTCGAAAAATGATTCGCGATCCATTTGGCCAATGGACCTTTGCTCCCGGTTACAGCGGTCTCATCCACCAGGATTCGATGGAAGAAACGCTGCATCGGATGGGTGAATTGCGGGCTAATTATTGGATCCAGCGCGGTGATGCCAATTTGGAACGCTTTGGTTTCAAGGAAACCGATCATCAAGTCACCTTTGAAGTGAAGGATGGTGACCGCACCGAAACGTATTCCATCGCGTTCGGCAAAGCATCTGAATATACGCATCCCTACGCGACGGTGGTCCGCGACGGTCAACGCTGGGTTTTTGAGTTTCCGGTGACGCTCTATCTTGAATTCGTTAAAAACGACCTGACCATTCCTCCGGCATTTCGCGTCCGGCGCGAATGAGTATGAAGCTCTTTCCCCGACTCTCACTCAAAACGTTTCGTGGATGGGTGCGGCTAGTTCGCGTGCTGCTGCTGCTGCTGGTGCTGTTGCTCATCGGCACAGTGTTTTATCTCCATGAAAAAGGCTTGCCCGATTTCGTTAAGAAACCACTGGTCGCCAAACTGCGCGAGCAAGGCTGGGACGTTCAATTTACCAACATGCGTTTGGGGATCGGCACAAGCGTCATTATTGACAAGCCATCGTTTCGTAGAATAGATCCGTCGTTCGCCGCGGATATCTCCGCGTCACGGACGGACGTTCACCTCGACGCTTTAAAACTCCTGCGCGGCAAAATCAACCTGAGCGCCGCGCGTATTATCAAAGGACAATTTCATCTACCGCTGGCCGATACCAATGCCGGCACACTTTCGGTAACGAACGTAAGCATTGGCCTGCGCTTGCTCACCAACGACGTTGCGGAACTCACCCGCGGCCGAGCGACTTTTCACAACGTCAATATCGTGCTCGACGGTGTCGTCTCGAATTATTCGAAGTTGCCCGCCTGGCCTATTTTGCACAGAGGCGCAAAAACGAATCGAAACTTGCAAGCGACGCTCGTCCGCGTTGCCAACGTGCTTAACCAAATTGTGGTTTCGGAATCGCCGACCATTCGGCTGCATGTCGACGCTGACGGGAACAAACCAGAAGCCACCCGCAGCAAACTGCTCGTCGCCGCTAAAAGTGTGCAATCGCCGTGGGTAAACGC
>JAICXV010000235.1 GCA_025934545.1 Verrucomicrobiia bacterium | reverse complement strand
CGAAAGATCATGGTATTGGGCGCCTTCCCGCGGCTGCTTTCCATTAAACGACCAAGCACATCCCATCTCTTGTTCTTATAATTATATATCTCGATTTTGGCCGTCGGGGTGTCACTAGTTTGCAGCACGATATCGAAACGCCTGCTCATTGCGCTGTGCATGTAGTGCGAAATCTCTGCTAGGCCAAAGTCCCATCGATCACGAGATGATTCATAGACGGTCGCCTGCCCGATCACATTAGGGTCCAGCGCTGTGTTATCGTTCGCTACCGTCGGTACGGCATTCTTAGTGTAGAAGCCGAAGCCATCGACTTTCAGCTCGTGACTTAAAGTGACAACTTTATCCAACTCGCTTCGCGATGGCGTTCGTCCAAATCCATTCTGAAAAGCGTTCATTGTGTGCAACTGCGCGAGATAATAAGCGGGCAACATAAGCTGGCGATGGATAAATTCGATCCGCTCGGTGAGGTGCTGAGAGAAAGATGCCAAAGAGCGCTGCGCCTTCAAATATAGGTCATAAAGAATAAAGTTTGGCCTTGCTCCGTTACGAGTCAAAAAGTCAATCGCGCCTACGAGATCCTTGCGACTTTCGAAAACGGAATGGCCAAGATGCATTCCGACTGAGCATCCAGGATTAATTCTCTTTATTGCTTTATCTATTAGAAGGTAGAGACGCGACAGGCGGTTCACAAATATCTCATCCAGTTCGGCACTGTGTTTCGTCCGGTCGAGACTAGAGGACCAAAAATAGCCACCCCCTTGCGGACTGTGATAGATACCTGCTTCTTCGAACACGACAACCCGACATCGATCAGCAAATGAAGCGTTGTAGGTTTCAAAATCGCGCCTTACGTAGGCGAGGAACGCGGTTTGCACTTGCGGGCGCGTCAGTATTTCCTCCGCCGTAAAGTTGCGGTCCTGATGCTCGCCTGGCATGTACAAGCGGTTATCGTAGACGCGGATCTGTAGCCATATGGCAGTTCCGAACCGGCGCGCGCGCGCGAAAATCTTCCGGTTCAATTCGTTTTCATCGAAACCATAGCCCTTTGCCTGCAAGGTAGACGATATCTTGCCAAGCGACGCATATACGATTCCGGCTATATGCTGACGCGAAAGGTCGAGCAGCGCGTTATCGATGTAGTCGTCGTTATAGGGTTCGAGACCGTAGGCCGAGAGCATCATGAAACCAACTGGCGCTCGGTCATGAACGGTGTAATATTGAGGCCGAGCAAAGGCTTGAGGTCGCTCGACGTGCCCGAGGCACAAACAAATGAACAGCGAGACGACGATCCCGCCGCAGGTGACAAGGAGCCGACGTCCGGTGCGCCCAACGGTTTTCATGACCGAAAAATTGGTCGGCTGGTCTTCGCTTGCGATCTGCGATTCCCTACTGCGGTAATATGACCGGACAATTGCCGATAACGGGAGTGGGGCGTCGACACCGCAGCCTACTTCGAGCGAGGGGGGCCTGAATGACCTCGAACGCACGTCCGGTCAGGACCGTTCGGCCGACCGGCGTCCCGACTGTATTCTTGAATGATATAATCAGATCGTTCGCCATCATTTTTGTCGTGGCGAATCAGATGTTGAAAAACCGAGTGAAGAGTCATCCTTTCGGCCTTGTCCTGGTGGTGTTCGAACCAATTGGCCTGATCATTGTCCTATCGGCCATCTATTACTTTACCAGTCGCAGACCCGTATTCGGCCCATCCCAAATCTTATTTCATGCGAGCGGAGTTGTTCCATTCTACTGGTTCGTTCGTATCTCAACAAGAACGCGCAACATGGAACTCGACGATCCGACAAGATTCCCGCGGATCAAGCCGCTTTTTGCATTTATTGCTCAAGTGCTGACTGAAGTCGTCATTATGGTTTTGGTGACGGTAGTAGTTTTCACTGGAATATTCTTTTTTGGAATTCCGCAGGCGCTACCGTCGAACATGTCAGAACTAATTGGCGGGACATTGGCGCTGGTCGGCCTCGCGGCCGGCTTTGGACTGACGACGGCCGTGTTGATGACCTATCTTAGCTTTTGGGGTCATGTCATGGCGGTTTGTAGTCGTGGGCTCATGGTGATATCGGGAGTCTTCTTCATTATTGATTTTATGCCGCCAGGGATCAGGGGTGTGCTGGCTCTTAACCCAATCAGTCACGGCATTACCTGGTTCCGTTTGGGATTTTACCCGACGTTTCCCACCGTCACCTTGGACAAATCTTACCTTGTGATGTGGGCCGTAGCATTCATCGCCCTAGGAATATTGTTGGAGCGAGTCACAAGACGCAATCGAGGCCTTCTGTGATCGAGTTGCGCAACGTCGAGCGCAAGTTCGGCAAAGGCCGAAGGGCGATCTGGCGGTCGGCGTCGGAAGTGACAGTCTTTCGAGACGTGAACGCATCAATCGATCCGTGTGCGCGCACCGTGATTCTTGGCAAGCCGCATTCAGGCAAGACCACACTTTTGAGATTGTTATCCGGATCGATGCCTCCGTCGAGAGGACGCATTGTTCGCAATTGCAGTGTTTCATTTATTGTTGGAAAGCTTGGACGTGTTGGTACGCAGACGGTGCGCCAGGTCATTCACTTCGTCGCCGACATCTACAACGTTAACAGACGCGCGCTTGAGCGTGACGTAATAGCATTTGCCGAACTGGCGGAATTCGCAGACGTCGAGGTGACTTCCCTGGACGCGCTGACGCGCGGGCGATTTGCCTACACGCTCAGTTATATGCTTCCTTTCGATTGCTACCTTTGTGACGAGGTGGTCGTATATGGCGACGCCCTATTCCGCAAGAAGTGCTTGACCCTCTTTGAAGCCCGATGTGACAGTGCGGGCGCCGTTATAGCGACCAGTAACGTCTCGCTGGCCCGACAGTTCGGTACGCAAGGGGGTGTCATCTGGGACGGAAAGCTCAAAATGTTCGACGAGGTCAATAAAGCGATCGAATATTTTTTGCTGCGCAGCGAGGAAAGGCCCTTTCCGCTTGAGCGCGCCAAAGGCGGGACTGGCCTGGCAACCGCGGCACATCCACCGGCCAAACTTCGCGATGTTTATCGTCGTTTGCTCTCCCGGCAATCCGCGGACCCCGAATAGGGCGTCTATATTGAACTGTACGCATCGGACCGGTTATTGTTTTATCGATGATATACGCAGCTCCCCCTCAATCCGCGGTCGCGTCCTGCCGTGTACTGCGCAATCGACACGTCATGCTGGAGCACCTCCCGCGCGAGGCTATCGTGGCAGAAATTGGAACGCGCGAAGGCCATTTTGCGCGCGCCATCTGCGACGTCGCCAAGCCGCGCGAAATCCATTTGATAGATAGAAACTGGAGCAAGTTCGAGCGCGAGAAGTTCTTGGATGAAATAAAGGCGAAAAAGGTCTTCCTGCATAATGTCGATTCCTCGCAGGGGATTCGGAAGTTTGCCGATGGCTATTTCGATTGGATTTATATAGACGCTGTTCAAGATTACGCCGACGTGAAGCGTGACACGCTCGCGTCGGTGCCGAAAGTGAAGGAGGGCGGTTACCTGATTTTCAATGATTACATTCGTTTCACGCGGCGCGGCACGGAGTTTGGCGTCATCCGTGCAGCCAACGAGTTACTGATTGGCGGCGGATGGGAGATGAAATACTTAGGCCTTCAGAAAGGGGGCTACCACGACGTTGCTTTGCAGAAGATCAAATGGCAATGACGGCAAAGGGCGAAAGGAGATCACTCTTTGCTAGTCATGGATTGCTTCGATGAATACGGCAGTTGACAGCCTGAAAGGGACAGGCCCTCTTTTGGGCAGCGCCGCCGCAGTCCCGGAATTGCCCGACAACGCGCTCGATAAGTGCCGTGTCTATGCCGATCGACGCGCGTATTTCTTCGAGAACCCTCCGTTGGGCGACATTGCGGTCGTCTTTCTGCGCGATGAAAAAATACTTGCCGAGCTGCGGCGTTTGGGACTTCAGACGAAACTTTACGCCAGCGGACCGGCCGCGCACCGCAAGCTGACCGGCGACAACCTGACGCTTCTCGGAAAGACGTTCGATGATTTCGAAGCGGGCGCCGAAGGAAAGAATTTTTCACTCATCATCATCGACGGTGGGCCCACGAAGTTGAAATTTGCCCGGCACGTGCTGAACCACCTGGGCGCTAAAGTGCAGGAAGGCGGAAAAATATTGGTCCGCCGATACGCGTATTGGCAACGAAACCGCCAAGTCAACGAGATGGTTCCGGCCCTCAACAAGTTCGTGCGCAAGAGCGGTTCGACTCTTGATGCCTTTATCTTGAATGGAGATGGCCGGCCCGACGTGGTCATTCAGGTCGCGCCGCCGACTGCGCTTGCAGAATTCGGATCTTGATCTGCATGGCTGCCGGATCGTCTCTCTAAAATCAGTGCTGAAAATGCCCGCCTTCGTAAAACAGCCGGTGGCACTAGGCCAGAACGCGGTCATCGTAATTTTTACGGTGCGTAACGAGGAAGACCGTCTTCCCTATTTTCTGTCTTATTATCGTGAGCTTGGTGTCGATCATTTCTTCGCCGTCGATAACAACTCGACCGATCGAACAACGGAAATTCTAAAAGCGCAGAAAGACGTCAGCTATTTTTCTACCGACCAATCTTACGTGTCGAGCAAGTCCGGCCGGCTCTGGACAACCGAATTGGCACAATTCTACGGCAGCGGCCGCTGGTGTCTTACCGTGGACGTGGATGAACTGTTTGTCTTCCCCGGTTCGGAATATGGATCGATCAAGGACCTTTGTGCCTATCTTGATGCAAACGATTATCAGGGCGTTTTCACGATCTTTTTGGATCTGTACTCAGATAAGCGTCTGAGCGAAACGATTTACCGAAGCGGCACGCCATTTCTGGATACGTGCCGGTATTTCGAAATCGACAATTATGTCTTGCAGCGATCGGAAAACTTTCCATACATCCAGATCTTCGGCGGCCCGCGGCAGCGCATTTTCTGGAGCCAAGGCGAATCGGGCGCGGGCCCAAGCATGCGAAAAGTCCCGCTCGTGAAATGGCATGACGGGTTCGATTACATATTTTCAACGCACTCCTCGCTGCCTATTCGCCTGGCGGATGTGAGCGGCGCGGTGCTGCACTTCAAATTCTTCGCTTCTTTCAAGGAAACGGCGGTCGCGGAGCACAAGCGG
>JAICXV010000225.1 GCA_025934545.1 Verrucomicrobiia bacterium | reverse complement strand
TATCCAGCTTCGCCAGTGGTCGGGCCGTTGGTCGGATCAAAAAACAAACCAGTGTAATTGCCGGCAATTGCTTTAAACACGTTCGTCCCGAAATTTGCCCGCAAAGTCAGCCCCGGCCGCATCACGAAGTTGTAAGCTGGCAGCGCCGACGCTACCGCCCCCGTCTCGTCAGTCCAATTCAGGAAAAAATTCGAAGACCCTTTGGGGGTGGCATTGACGAAATATCCGCGCCCGATCTCCAACATCGCGCCATTGGTCACGCCGCGACTGCCCGTGACCGTGCCTGGCCCGTTCGTGAGCAGCGTCAATTGGGTGGACACAGAATAAAAAATGATGCGCGGCGCAATCGCCGAAGCGTTACCGCTCGAATCAACCGCTGCCACCCAGATGATATTCGTGCCGGGCGTGAGCTGCGTCGCCGGATCAATTGTGATCGACCACGGCGCTGACTTTGGCGTGGACGAAAAATCACCATCAGTTTGCTGCCAGTCGTTCAAGAGATTGTTATAATAATCGTAACCCAAATGCGGGTTGTCCGTCGGGGCAGCAAAGCGCCAGTAAACCTGGCCAAGCGCCGCATTGTCCGATGCCGTTCCGCTCACCGTCGTCGGCGGATTGGTTGTGCTGATGTCAGTGCGCGGCGTTGTAATCGCAACAACGGGCGTCGTAAAATCCGCCCGACCCGTTATTCCCCCGGTTTCAAGGTCCTGACCGGCCGCGTCGTTCGGCACCGAACTATTTGCGCCGGAAATAAACAATGTTCGGCTAAACGAAGCGTCCGCCAGCGAAATATTACAATCCGCCGTGTCGGAGATTACGCCCGTCGTTCCGTTATACGTGCTTTCACCGCCAAACGCATCCATCGGGGTGCTCACCGAAATAGTGAGCGTGGTCTTCGTCCAACTTAGCGCCGCGCTCCAACTCAAGACCAAATGCGGATGGTCGGGATCCAACGAAACGTCGGTGTATGCATGGATCGACGCGCTCGTCGCGCCATGATGATACGTACTGACAACAGGATTCGACGGATCACTCGTATCACCTCCCAGGGTGCCATCAAAATTGGCTGAACCGACATCAAGATGAAACGATGTCGACTCATCGAACGCCGAAATATCGGTCGAAATCGGAATCGAAACTCCCGTCACCGACATTGATCCCGTCGTAACTACCGACGGACCGAAGTCAGGATCATTATGAAGCACATCGTGCCACGATGCGACGAGCGTCAGACTTGGAGTTGCATTGGAGACTAAACAAGTTACGAGAAGGCTGCAGGCCCAACGGACAATATTCATGGTCGATTTGGTTGTTAAAGGGCACCGAGTCTGACACTTCATTAGAGAAAGCGTCAAGTCTCTTCAAACCGATTTCCCATTAACCGCTCGTTTTAACGAGGGGTCTGGCAACGCAACGTGCCTAAACTTCTCATTAACCCCTCGTTTTAACGAGAGGGCTTGTCAATTCACCATTCCCAAACAAACTGTTTCAACGGTTTTTTTCTCATTCGAAGTTCACCCTCTCTGAATCAACGCCACTCCCACCAACAACAACCCCGCCCCAACCAACCGCGTCGCGCTCAAAGAAATTTGCGGCACACCAAACGCCCCAATCGAATCGAGCAGCAGCGCCATCAGCACCTGCCCCGCAATCACCAGCGAAAAAACCGAACCCGCGCCGACCTTCGGCAGAGCCACCAGCGACGCGATCAAATAATATCCCGCGCACACGCCGCCGAGCCACGCCCACTTTGGAATCGAACCGAACGCCGGCACCGACCCGCGTCCACCCAACCCGACGACCCACAAAACCACCAGCGAAACAAGCGTGACGACAATTGAAATAATCGTCGTCAGCACCGGCGACCCCGTCGCGACCCGCAACCGCGCATTCCAAGCTGCCTGCAACGCCAGCGCCGCGCCGCCAAAAGCCACCAAAACGAAGAACAAAATTCGTGTCAACATAACCACCTGTTTAGCACGCCGCCGCCCGTTTGCCGACTCCATTTACCACAGACGGCCGAACTCCGTTTTGGACTGCGGTGGCAAAGCGCAGCGACGACACCGCTTTAAGATTTGCGCAGAGCCGACCAAAGCGCCCGCCGTTTGGACTGGAGGCAGTCTTCTGCCACTTCCTCTGTTTGTCTCCGGCACATGAACTAATCGAGTCCCTCGTCAGTTTAACCAACCTTTTGATTGTCGCTTCATCTATTGACAAGTAGCTACGTTCTTGTCATAATCCCAACGCTCGTTTCACCACGAGCCCGACCGACCATCCCGTCCATCGGAACTCCGGAGCTGACCGTATGAAACTTGCGACCTCATTTTCTGCCAATGGCGATCGGCTGCCATTTTCGGCTATTGGCTATTGGCCATCGGCTATTACTCCGCGCTTTGGCCCATCCCGCGACATTTCGCACGATTTCGTAACATTTCGCCAGAAGTCGCCACATTTCGCCACATTTGACGCTCTCCCCGCCACCTCCCTCAAAACGCTCTCTTTTAAACTTAACCAACTCACCACCAACATTTACACCAATTCAAAACCACGATTTTTACGCTGTTTTACGCGTTTTTTCCGTGGTCCCATCGCTGGTAAAAGAAGTTTTTCGCCAGACGCCTACTCGTCTGCCTCCTTCGCTCCCTTCGCTACCTTCGCGAGAAATTCTTCGTCTTCAGCAAATCGCGTTGACACCTTTCGCAGCAATTCCTACCTTCTGCCCGTAAATACCGGTTCGATTGCCCGAATTTACCATTCGGGCTTTTTTCTTGGTGCGGCGCATCGCCTGTCGAGCGCTGCTTGCCAAAGCTGTTCCGGACGATTTCAACAAAAAAACTGTTACGTAATATGGCCAATACAATTTTAATCGGCGCCCAATGGGGTGACGAAGGCAAGGGCAAGATCATCGATGTCCTCACCGAAAAAGCCGACATCGTCGTCCGGACCCAGGGCGGCAATAACGCCGGCCACACCGTTTATCTCGGCAAAAAGAAATACGTCCTGCACCTTATCCCGTCCGGCATCCTGCGCCGCGGCAAGGTCTGCGTCATCGGCAACGGCGTCGTCATCGATCCTGTCAGCCTCGTCGAAGAAATCGACGGCCTCCTCAAACTTGGCGTGCGCGTCAAAAATCTCTACATCAGCGAATCCGCGCACCTCGTTTTCCCGTACCATCGCGAACTCGATTCACAACGCGAAATTCTCAAAGGCAAAAACAAAATCGGCACCACCAAACGCGGCATCGGCCCCGCCTATGGCGACAAAGCCGCCCGCACCGGCCTGCGCATGATTGATCTCATTAACGCCGAACGTTTCGCCGGAGTTCTCCGGCTCAAGATAAAAGAGAACAACGAAATTCTAAAAGCGTTCGGCGCCAAACCACTCAACTACGCCACTGTCCACAAAGCCTATCGCGAAGCCGGCGACCGCCTCAAACAATACGTCACCAACACCGTCGTCCTCTTGCATCACGCGACCCGTCGCGGCGACAACGTCCTGTTCGAAGGCGCGCAAGGCACATTCCTCGACATCGACCACGGCACCTACCCGTTCGTCACTTCGTCGAACACCACCTCCGGCGGCGCTTGCACGGGCTCCGGCGTCGCGCCCAACAGAATGGATCGCGTTGTTGGCGTCATGAAAGCCTACACCACCCGCGTTGGCGAAGGCCCGCTGCCCAGTGAAAATCCGGAAATTGCCGACATGCTTCACGCCATGGGCCGCGAATTCGGCGCAACCACCGGACGCCCGCGCCGTTGCGGTTGGTTCGATGCCGTCGCCACCCATCACGCCTGCATGGTGAACGGAATTGACGACCTCGCTGTCACAAACCTCGACGGCTTGGACACCATCGAAACAATCAAAGTTTGCGTCGGCTATCGCGCCGGCCTCCAACGCCTGGACTATGTTCCCGCCGATATCGAACTTCTCGCCAAGTGCGAACCCATTTACGTCGAGTTCCCCGGTTGGCAGCAGCCGACCGACAAATGCCGCAGTTGGAAACAACTCCCGGTCAACGCGCGCAAATATCTCAAAGCCATTGCCAAACTGACCGGCGCAGAATTGTACATCGTCTCCGTCGGTCCCGCGCGCGAGCAGACCATATTTGTGTGAGCACTGCGCCACATCTTTCCGAACAAGCAAAAGAGACGTTGCCGACACACGTCGCCATCATCATGGATGGCAACGGCCGCTGGGCCAAAGCCCGCCACCTCCCCCGCGTGGAAGGCCACCGCAACGGCGTCGAATCCGTGCGCGCCATCGTCCGCGCCGCCGGCGAAGTCGGCGTCAAATATTTGACGCTCTACGCATTCTCAGTCGAAAACTGGAACCGCCCAAAGGACGAAGTCGACACGCTGATGAAATATCTGGCGCGTTTTCTGAAAAACGAAATCGGCGAGCTCAACAAAAACAATGTTCGCCTCGAAGCCATCGGCCAAATCTATCGCTTGCCGGAGTTCGTCCAGGCTCAGCTCAAAAAAACCAAAGCCGCATTGGCGAAGAACAATGGCCTCACCTTAATTCTCGCCTTGAGCTACGGCGGCCGCACCGAACTCATCGAAGCGATCCGCAGCATCGGTGACAAGATCAAGGACGGAAAACTCGACCCGGCCGAAATCAACGAGCAATTGATCTCGCAACATCTCTACACCTCGAACTATCCCGACCCCGACTTGCTCATCCGCACCAGCGGCGAAATGCGTCTCAGCAATTTTTTGCTCTGGCAGATTTCCTACGCTGAACTGGTCATCACCCCGACGCTCTGGCCTGACTTCCGCAAGCCGCAATTCTTCGCCGCGCTCGAAGAATACACCCGCCGCCACCGCAGATTTGGGTTGGTCTAAAAACTTTTCGTGGGCTAAGTTCTGCGTCAAATGGCAGAGTCAACATCACAACCAAAACCCGGTCCGTCCAAAGGCGTCATCTTCCTGCGACGCCTGACCAGTTTTGTTGTCCTGTGGACCGTTGTTCTCGGCGCGCTCTTTTATGCGCCGCCGCTGGTTTCGAACATTGTATTCCTGCTCATCATGGGCCTGCTGACCTGGGCGGGACTCGTGGAGTTTTATGGAATCGTCCGCAAGCTCGGTCTGCCGTGTTACAGTCCGTGGGGAATTTTCGCCGGCTTGCTCCTGATCGTCGCTACCTTCCTGTTCTTCACGCAACGTCTCGGCAAAGACATGACGCCCGGGCGCGTCAACGACTTCGAAACGAGTGTGTTGGTCATTTTTGTCCTTGGTCTGTGCATCCGCCAATTTCTTTCCAAACAAACCACCGC
>JAICXV010000363.1 GCA_025934545.1 Verrucomicrobiia bacterium | reverse complement strand
GGACATCATGCCTGCCGGGGCGGTGCCGAAAGAAATGGATATTGCCATCAAGCGCCTCGAAGCCGGTGAAGACCCCGAAAAGATTGAGGCCGACATGGGCGACGTTTTTGGAGAAATGATGGGAGAAGGGCCGGAAGGCGGCGGTTCACCCGGCGGCTACTCGCGCGATGCCGGTCTTTACGACTACTGATTGTTCTATCGACGTCTGCGTCGCAACCGTTTCCCAAACCCGAACGTTCCCTATTTCCCGAGAAACGCTTCGTGGATCACCTTCATCGCTTGCTCGCCTTTGGTGAGTTCGATCACGACGGACACTTTGATTTCGCTGGTCGAGATCATGTCGATGTTGATGCCATTCGCGGCCAGGGTTTCGAACATCTTCGCCGCGACACCGGGATGACTGCGCATGCCGACGCCGACGATGGAAAGCTTTCCGATGGCTTCGTCGGCAATGACGTCGCGGAATCCGATTTTTTCTTTGAGACTGTCGATGACTTTTTTGGCTTTGAGCAAGTCGGGTTTGTCGACGGTGAAAGAAATGTCGGTCGAAGGCGCGCCCTGGTTGTGGCTGATGTTCTGCACGATCATGTCCACGTTGATGTTCGCTTCGGCGATGGCCTTGAAGACGTGCGCGGCGACACCGGGCCGGTCGGGGACGGCGACGAGGGTGACTTTGGCCTGATTTTTGTCGAGCGAGACGCCGCGAATGACGACGCCTTCCATGCTGAGAGTTTCTTCTTTCACAATAGTTCCTGGGTTGTCATTCAAACTGGAGCGCACTTCGAATACGACGCCAAATTTTTTGGCAAATTCAACGGAGCGCGATTGCATCACCTTGGCGCCGAGACTGGCGAGTTCGAGCATTTCGTCGTAGGAAATTTCCGGGAGCTTCTTTGCCTGCGGGACGATCCGGGGATCGGCCGTGTAAACGCCGTCGACATCGGTATAAATCTGGCAAAGGTCGGCTTTCAGCGCAGCGGCGAGCGCAATGGCCGTGAGATCAGAACCGCCGCGACCCAGTGTCGTGATCTGGCCTTCCATCGTCTGGCCTTGAAACCCGGCAACAATGACGACGTTTCCAGCATCGAGCAAATGGTGGACGGATTTGGGCGTGATGTTTTGAATCTTCGCCTTGGTGTGCACGCCATCGGTGACAATGCCCGCTTGCGCGCCGGTCATTGAGGTGGCGGGAATGTCCATCGCGTGCAACGCGATCGCGGTGAGTGCGATGGTGGTTTGTTCACCAGTGGCGAGAAGCATGTCCATCTCGCGCTCGTTCGGCAGAGGCATGATTTCCTTTGCCATCTTGATGAGATTATCGGTCACGCCGCTCATTGCGGAAACGACGACGACAACTTGATCGCCTTTTTTGCGATAGCTGGCGACTCGAGCGGCGACGTTTTTGATGCGCTCGGGATTACCGACGGATGTTCCGCCGTATTTCTGAACGATTAGAGCCATACTATAATCCGATTACTTTCATCACCGCTTCCTTCTTCGCTTCGACGACGATGGGTTCGAAACCAGCGGTCTTGATCGCGTTGTCCGGGTCTTTGAGGCCGTGGCCGGTCATGGTTGCAGCAATGACGCTGCCTTCGGGAATTTTCCCGGCTTTCACGCATTTGATCAATCCGGCGAGACACGCGGCGGAGGCTGGCTCAACAAAAATTCCATCGGTGCGCGCAATGAGTTTGTATGCGGCGAGAATTTCTTCGTCGGTCACTTTGTCGATGAAACCTTTGGAATCTTTCAACGCGGCGGTCGCTTGTGGCCAGCTCGCTGGATTGCCGATGCGAATAGCGGTGGCGACGGTGTTTGGTTCGCCGACAGGCTTGCCATCGACGATCGGCGCGGCCCCGGCGGCCTGGAAACCGAACATGCGCGGCAAGCGGTCGGACTTTTTCGCCGCGTGATATTCTTTGTATCCGCGCCAGTAGGCGGTGATATTGCCGGCGTTGCCGACGGGCAGAAAATGGAAATCGGGGGCGCGGCCAAGTTGGTCGCAAATTTCGAACGATGCGGTTTTTTGGCCTTCGATACGCGCCGGATTAATGCTGTTGACGACTTCGACTTTGCCGGTCTCGCCGAGTTCACGCACAATGCGGAGCGCTTCATCAAAGTTGCCTTCCACGGCAATTGTTGTCGCGCCGTACATCAATGATTGCGCAAGTTTGCCTAAGGCGATCTTACCGTTCGGAAGCAGGACGACACATTTCAATTTCGCGCGCGCGGCGTAAGCGGCGGCCGAGGCAGAGGTGTTCCCGGTGCTCGCGCAAACGACGACTTGCGCGCCGCGTTCGACGGCTTTGGTCACGGCCATGGTCATGCCGCGATCTTTAAAAGAGCAGGTCGGGTTAATGCCTTCGTACTTAAGCCAGAGTTCGCAATTGCCGTTGATGGCCTCAACGAAATTATCGGCGCGAACCAGCTGCGTATTACCTTCGTTCAGTGAGACGATCGGAGTCTTATCCGTGACCGGAAGATATTGCCGGTACTCATGAATGATACCGCGCCAACGGTTGCCTGAACTTGGTTGAATTGAATTCATTATAAGGAAATGTCTCGCGAAGGACGCAAAGGACGCGAAGGATATTGGAGGTCAATCGCCGTTGCACTCGGGATAACGGACTCTTCTAACCCATTCACAACACGAACGACTCCATTCTTTAAATGAGCTTCGTTGAAATTGATTAAATATCCCAGCTTGATCGGGATTAGGCGCATGTACGTTAAGGTTGTTTTCTTGAATGTGTTTGTTAGTGCCTCGACCGATTTCAATTCCACCAGAACCTTGCTATCTAAAATCAGGTCAGCTCGAAACGCGACCTCCAAAAGTTTGCCTTCATAAGTTAGCGGAATCGGTTTTTGCCTCTCGACTTTAATGCCGACTTTGGCGAGCTCCACTTCCAAAGCGGCTTCATAAACAGATTCCAGCAAACCGGGGCCAAGAACAGTATGGACTTTGTACGCTGCATCGAGCAGCGCCTTACCAATCTGTTCTTCTGTTTTCATCGTCTTCCTTCGCGTCCTTAGCGGACTTTGCGAGACATCAAGCGAAAGTCTCCACACGCATCATGACTGGTTTGGATTTAATCACGGGCAACTTCGCGATTGAGTCGAGTGCTTTTTTCATCGACCCGTAGGGGGCATTGTGAGTCATCAAAATCAATGGGACGCTTGCGCCTTCGTGGCCTTCGGGTTGGATCACCGATGAGATGCCGATGTTTGACTCGGCGAGGATGCTGGTGATCTGGGCGAGTGTGCCGGGTTTGTCGACGACGCTTAGACGCAAGTAGTAGCGCGATTGAACTTCATCGACCGGTAACACGACGCCTTCCTTGTCCGTTTGCACGAAGGGTGGAATGCGTTGTTTGGTTCCATGTTTCAAATCCAGGGCTGCGTCGCCGATGTCGCTCAAAACCGCGCTGGCCGTCGCGTCTTTACCGGCGCCACGTCCGTAAAACAATGTGTCGCCAACCACGTCGCCGCGGACAAATACCGCGTTGAAAACCTGGTTCACGTTCGCGAGGACGTGTGAATTTGGAACCAGTGTTGGGCAAACGGAAACTTGAATGCCGCGCTTTTCGATCAGCTTCACGATGCCGAGCAATTTGATCGTGTAACCGAGTTTGCCGGCAAATTCGATGTCCGTCTTGCCCACGGCGGTGATGCCTTCGACGTGGATCTTGTCTGGTTTGACCCAGAAGCCGTGAGCGAGAGAGGCGAGGATGCCGATTTTGTGTTCGGCATCGAAGCCATCGACGTCGAGGGAAGGATTGGCTTCGGCGTAACCAAGTTTTTGCGCATCCTTGAGCGTCGGTTCGAAATCAGAACCTTCCAGCTTCATGCGCGTGAGGATGTAATTGCACGTGCCGTTAACGATGCCGTACATGTGCGTGATACGATTACCGACAAAGCCTTCGCGCAACGCCTTGATGATCGGGATGCCACCGCAAACGCTCGCTTCGTAATACAAATTCGTTCCGCTGGCCGCGGCGGCGGCGAACAATTCTTCACCATGCGCCGAAATCAGCGCCTTGTTGGCGGTAATTACTGGCTTGCCCAATTTGAGCGCGGCCAGCGTAACTGTCTT
>JAICXV010000275.1 GCA_025934545.1 Verrucomicrobiia bacterium | reverse complement strand
TCGGAAAAATCGATCGACGCGAACACCTGCAACGTCGTGGCGAGGTTTTCGTATTGGGCATTGAGAAAATCACGATTCAATTTCGGCGTGAACGGATAATCCGTGGCCGCGTTCATGAATTTGTCGGCCTTGGTATTGCCGGCCGTCGTGTTCGGAATACCGAGCAGATTGTAGCGGGTCGGGTCAGTGAGATTCGTCATCGGCACGGCCGAGCCGCGAAGGATCTGCGGCAAGGCCGATTGAATCGAGACGCCGGTCAGGCTGGAATTTGTCGCCGTGCCGTTGAGGATCGATTGCAGCATCGTGCGATAAAATGTGCCGTCGGTGACAAGCTTGTTATTCGGCGCGCCGTTTTCCCAATAAAATTGCGAATCGAAATGCGACCGCGATTGGTTCGGGTAGGCGACGCGATGGATCAGCGCCAGTTCGCCGGCATTGTAAACCGGCGCGAGAAATTTGAGCGATGGATTCAACGCCGCAAAACCATTGCGCAAAGCAATCGCGTATTGTTTTCCCGTGCCGTCGGCGGGGAAGGTATCGCCGCCGTTAGACGGAGTGAAATCACATCCGCCGGTCGTGGCGTTGTAAGCGGTGCCATTGGTCGGAATGAGGATGCTCGAACGCGAAGTGGCGTAAGCGGAGTCGTTAACCGGGATGAGTGAATTCAAACCGTCATTGGCGCCGCGCATCCAGATGAACAAGAGTTTTTTTCCGTTGCCGCCGATACTGCCATCGGCAAGCGCGCGCTTAAGCACGAGCGGTAAATCGGTCAGGGTGGAAAGCGCGACGCCCAGGCCGATCTTCATGCTTCGGTCCATGAACCCGCGACGGGTGATGACATTAAAATGTTGCATGGTTATTGTTCCTGGAATCGTGCGAAACTCATTAACATCCCGACCACTCCCCGTATTCGCGTGTCGTAATTTGCGGCGGTGAGACTGTTGAGCGAGGACGCGTTGCCGTTATCATCAGTCGTCATATATTGAATGGCCGCGGCTTTGTAGAGGGTAAGATTGCCCGCGCCTTCGGTCGGAAAAAGAATCTTCAACAAATAATCGGCGATGTCCGACGCATTATACCAACTGGACGGTGGCAGTTTGTAATTGATCAGCATTACCGGATAGGACACGCAATTGGCGGCGTCATTGCCTGTTCCGCTTTGGCTGCCGTTGTGGCCGCTGGTGCCGTTGGTGATGCAGAAGGATTGGATGAACCGGACGCGCTCGGCCAGGGTGCCGCCGCTGATCCAGCCCTGGGCATCCTCCGGATAACCGTTGGGATCATTGCGGTCGAACAAATCCATCGTGCCCATGCGATCCATGGGAATCGAGAATGAATAACCGTCAGTATCGGCAGTGTAGGTGCTGTTCGTGTTAATTCGAATCGACCTGACCGTGCTAACGACCATTTCCAGGGGCGTCTTTACTTTGGCCATGATGGCCGCCTGGCTGCGGAACAGGGCGGAGTTAAATATGGTGCTGAGGACCGCGCGCAAATTTCCTTTGGGCGAACTGTTTTCCCACGCGAGCATGCAATCGTGGACCAACTTGCCTTCGTCGGAGAGGTTCGGATCAGTGAAGTCATATCCCGTCCCGAATCCGTCGTGGACAAAAAGATTGCACAACTTGACCGAGATGAACTCTTCCGTGAACGGCAGGTTGCACAGGTGCGCGATCACGTCGTAACCGTCCTGCATTCCACTGGCGGAGGGGCGTGACGGAATGGACAGCCCATAGGCGCGTCCGGCCCAGGGCGCACCGAATCGTGCCGGCACGGTCTTGGCGACGGTCACGCCGCCGTTCGTGATGAAGTAGATCGATTTGGCGTTGGTGTTGTGGGTCGAGGCGGAGTAGACAAAATTCCAAACGCCGGCCAGGTTCGAAAGCGCGGAAAAATTGTTGGTCACGAACGGATAAACGGTCGTGGTTTGCGGCGCGGTGCGGTTACCCAATTGGGCGGGGTCGATGAGTTGCGACGTCCAACCGGACCACGCGCGTGACATCGTGGTGACGTCGATCTGGTCGTAGCCATTGTCGACCCCCATCGTAAATAATTCCTGCAACTCGCGCGCATAATTTTCGTTGGCGATATTGTTGCCGTTGCCTTTGCTCGTGACGGTGTCGAGGTAAATGATCATCGCCAGACTTTCGGCGCTGACCGTCAATAGATTCGAAAACGTGCAGCTCGGATCAAGCATGGCCTGGCGCCAGCGGAGGTTTTCCAGATATTCCAACTGCGTCGAAACGCGGTCTTCCATGATGTTATCGTCACCATTGTATTTGCCGTTGAAGTAGCTGGAGGACTTGGAATATTGCGTTACGAAATGGTTTTCCCAAAACTGTAGGAGAATTTCCAACAACTGCCGTTTCGCATTGACGGCGCGCAACGTGTGCCACGCGCGCAAGTCGGCCAGCGTCGCGTTGGTGCTAAAGCAAGTGACGCCGGTGATGTTTCCGTTGGTATCAGTCTGATAAGTCCGGCTCAGGTCGATGATCTTCGTCGGTCCGGCGAGCTTGTTTTGAATGGCGACAATGGCGGGCAGGGAGTCGCACGTTTCCGTAATTGTTTCCGGGTTCAACTGTTCGTTGATAAATGCATCGGGTCCCATCGCGGTGACGCGATCCAGTTCGTCAGGCGTCGGGCCGTAAGACAAGCGATTCAACAAATGCGCGCACAAAACGGCATTGCTGTCCATCGGCGTGACTTGCACCTGATAAAAGCCCATCGGCAAATTGTTGGTCGTGCGCCATTCGTAACCGTAGTTGGTCAACGTCACGATATTGGTCGGTGAATTTGTGATCTGGACTATGTTTAAAAAATACGGCGATAAAACAAAACTTCCGTCAGGCGAGAGCAATGTGACATTCGTTCCACCCAAAAACGTGTAAGCCGAGACGCTTGGGTAAGGTTGAAAGCGCAGGTTCTTGACGTTGCCGACCGCAGTGAAATTGTAAATCGTTACGGACGTGTCGGCGACAACCGCGCGAGGACAAAGAGCCACCAGAACAATCAAAAGGAATCCTTGGAGCAGAGTCCATCCGCGACGGGGGCGGGGTGTATTCATGACGGGGCGCATGGTATCAGGTTGGTAGAGAGTCGCAATAAGGGTTTTGCCTGAGTCGGTAAAGATTTTGCGTTTCGATGGCGTAGATGATGAGCATTTAATAATTGGGTGTGTTGATCCAAACCGGTGAAACGAAGTTTGTTCCTTTGCGAATAATCACGCCGGTTCCGGGCGTGAAAACCTCGGTGCTGCCGACGATGGAGCTTCCAGCGCCGACGCGACGCCACGCGTTGTTCCAATAAAAATAAATGGCCGACGAAGATTTATTTTTCGCCACGACAGCATTGTCGAACGTAAGCAACTCGTCGGTGCGCGACCCGGGCAGGGGACTGGGCGCAAATGCTCCGCTGGAAATTAAACCGGAATTATCTAACGACACGGCAACCGGCCGCATCAATCCGAAAAAGCTGTCCTGTTTGTCGCCCGCGCTGCCATCGGGCGTGCGCAACGGAAGATTCCAATGCCCGACCGGAACAGCGCCGATGCACACCAGCGTCGTGTTCGTGGAGACGTTGTGTCGCACGACGAAATGCGCGTTGGGTTGCAGGATGTCATCGCCGTGGTCGCCAGCTTGGCCGTTCTGTTTCCAAAGACCGGCGTTGAAGAAATAAATTTTTGCCGAACTTAAATTGATCCCCGAACTGGCAAAGTCCGGCGTGAGAATTTCCGTATTTCGATTGCCGGCTGTTGGCGAAACATTGACTCCGGCGCCATTTGGAAACACGGAGTTGAGCGTCCAATACGGTTCCAGGACAAACGTGTCGCCGCCCGCAACCGTCGCGAGCGAACTGCCGTTGAGAGCCACCGTGACCGAACTGGCTGTGTTGGACACGACACCAAATGTGCGTCCTTCCAGCGCGCCTGACGTGAATCTTAAATAATAATTATTGGACTGAACGCCGGCGGAATAAACGAACTGATTGGCCGTCCACGTCGAGGGATATTGCTGCGTCGCATTGACGACATTGCTCGCGATAGATCCGACGGCGGCGGTGGCAGCGGCGGGCCGCAGAAACGGGATCGAGACGTAAGAATCGGAATTGCCCAACAAACTGAGTTGAACGAACCCGACCGGGTCGCTGACGTTGTAATACGAAACGGTGCGATAAAAGCCCGCCGTGTTCGCTCCCGGTGTGATGTTCAGAGCGAGTGTATTCGATGAAGCGGTCGACGTCGAAACCGTCGTCCATTGCGCGTTGGTTAGGCTGCTCTTGAATTGCAGATCGTAGCTCGTCCCGACGTCGGCGCTCCATGAAAGCCCAACCGTGCTGTCGGCGTTGCGCACGAAATTCTGGAAATGTACGACGCTCGGCGGCAAAACGGTAACGAGCGCGGGCGTGCTGTTGGAGATCGCAAAACTGTTCGTGGCGACGAGTGTGTAAGTGCCGGAATCAGACGTCTGCGCGCCGGTAATCGTGTAAGCAGTCGTCGTCGCGCCGGGAAGGTTCGCGCCGTTTTTCTGCCATTGATAATGAAGCTGGAAACCTGTGGCCGACCCATTCAGAACGACCGTCGCGTTGCTGTAAACGGTTTGCGGTGTCGGTTGCGTCGCGAATTGTGGCTGCGGCACGATGCGGAAAACCGAGCCCGTGCTTTGATTGCCGCCGAATGCCGTCGTTCCATAAAAATAGCCGTCGCTCGCTTGCAGCAGGCCCGCGTAAGAAAGCCCGCTGATATTGGTGACCGTCGTAATCGTGCCGTCCGGCGTCATCTGGAAAACGGTTTGTC
>JAICXV010000628.1 GCA_025934545.1 Verrucomicrobiia bacterium | reverse complement strand
ACGTTCGCAAGCTCATGAGTTCGCGCGCGCGGTGACCTATCTTCTTGACACAGGCTCGTCGAAACGGCCGGGAGGTTATCCCTTTGCTTGTTCCAGATGCATAAGCGCGTTAACAGGAGGGAACAGAGAGAACGGAGACGCAGGCCACCCGCTATGCGGGTTTGGGGTTAATGTGGGGCGCGCACGGCTATAAACAGGTCACCCCTCGCGGGGTTTCCGTGCCCTTCGTGTGAATTGGTGTAATTCGTGTAAGGACAACGCTCGCCCAAAAAGATTGTCACCTTTTCCCCTGACCAAGACTGGCCGCGAATAGTGGTTGCAGCGGAAACAAGAGTAACTCATAACTCAGGGCGATGCGTTGTTGCAGAATACTTCCAATTACAAGCAAACGTCCGAACGTTCGGTCAAAAGCGTTGAAACGGTTTTTCTCCTGGCTTCCGCGCGGGTTCGCGACCCTGTTGTTTCTGGCGACGGTCGCGACGGTTGGGGCAGCTCCGGCGAAACGGCCTAACATTCTTTTTCTATTTGCGGATGACCAGAGGGCGGACACGATCGGAGCCTGGGGCAATTCGCATATCAAGACGCCGAATCTTGACAAGCTCGTGGCGTCGGGCTTCAGCTTTCAGGGCAACTACATTTTCGGCGGGAACAACGGCGCGGTCTGCATGCCAAGCCGGGCCATGCTGATGAGCGGGAAAAACTGGTTTCATATCGACGTGAAGACGCTCGCAGGGGTGAAACTGATGCCGGAACTGCTGGGTGAGCGTGGTTACGTCACGTATGGCGTCGGGAAATGGCATAATGGGGAGGAGTCGTGGCTGCGCGGGTTTCAACAGGGCAAGACCGTCATGTTCGGCGGCATGGCCAATCACTTAAAAGTTCCGGTGCGCGACCTGGGGCCTGATGGCAAGCTCACGCCGGTTCGCACCGGCGAAAAGTTCTCGAGCGAACTCTTTGCCGATTCGGCAATCGAGTTCCTGAAGAAGCAGGACGGGAAGAAGCCGTTCTTCGCGTACGTGGCTTTCACAGCGCCGCATGATCCGCGCATGCCGCCATCCCCGCAGCGGGAGTATTACTACGAAAACAAACCTCCTTTGCCGGCGAATTTTGCGGCGCAGTTTCCCTTCGACAACGGGCACATGACCAATTGCCGCGATGAAAACCTGGCGGCCTGGCCACGAACCGAATCGGTGATTCGCGATCAACTTGCCGAATATTATGGGATGATCACGCATCTGGACGGCCAAATCGGGCGCATTCTCCAGGCCTTGAAGGAAACCGGCCTGGCCGACAACACGATCATTATTTATTCAGCCGACAACGGACTGGCCCTTGGCAGCCATGGCTTGATGGGCAAGCAGAACGTATTCGAGCACAGCATGCGCGTGCCGCTGATCGTGGTCGGACCCGGCATTCCAGCCGGCAAATCGACGCGCGCGTTCACGTACCTGCTGGATGTGTTTCCGACGGTCTGCGATGTCACAGGCATCACGGGGCCGGCCGACCTGGAGGGCGAATCACTTCGGCCTTTGTGGGAAGGCAAAAAGCAGAAGATCCGGGACTCAGTGTTTTTCCCGTTTCTCAAGGTGCAACGGGCTGTCCGCGACGAACGTTGGAAGCTGATCGCTTATCCAAAGGCGGGAGTGCTGCAATTGTTCGACGTGCAAAACGATCCGGACGAAATGCACAATCTCATCGACGCACCGGAGCACAAGGCCGAAACGAAGCGTTTGCTCAAACTCATGAAGGAGTGGCAAGCGAAGTGTGGCGACACGGTGAAGGTGCCTGAGAAGAACAGGGCTTACACGCCGATCGATTTGACGGGGCGCAAGCGCACTCCGGATGAGTTCCAGCCGGATTGGATTGTGAAGAAGTATTTTTAGGGATTACTTCAGGTCACTCAGATATTCCACGAGATTCCGAATATCCTGTTTTGACAAAATCTGACCCATGCCTTCGGGCATGGGGGAGAGGGATTTGGCGCGGGCCTGGATGTCGGATTTCTTGATGGTCATCAAGCCGTTTTGAGGCGTGTTGATGACAAGCTGGTCAGGCGTTTCGCTCTTCAGCACGCCGGCGTAGGTTTCATCGTTCTTGAGGCTGACGGTCACGCTCTCAAATCCGGGCGCGATCTGTTTGTTAGGCAGAATGATGGATTCCAAAATGTATTCGCGCGGTTTCTCGGTTCCGATGTGGGTAAGGTCAGGCCCGACATCGCCGCCAATGCCTTTGATGCGATGACAACGCACGCATTGCGCGTCCGGGCGATCGAAGAAAATCTTTTTGCCATCCGCGGAATGACCGCCGTAGAGCGTTTCACGATAGGGCGACAGGGGATCATCGCTGCTTTTGGTTGATTGATACGCCGCGAGTTTTTCTTTCACGAGAGGCGAAGTTCGTTTAGCGGCGGCTTCGATAAGGTCGAGTTCGAGTTGGCTCGCGACGCAGTCCGTTCGTTCCATCAAGCCAAAAGAAATGCACCGAACGGGAAGTGGACAATTGCCGAGCTCGGGTCAGCAGACGCAAGTATTCTCCAGAGCATTGAAAGCCACCTTAAGGTGCCAGAGGT
>JAICXV010000437.1 GCA_025934545.1 Verrucomicrobiia bacterium | reverse complement strand
GACTTCGGATCAGAAGGTTGCAGGTTCAAGTCCTGCCGGTTGCGCCACTCTTCAATCACCCAGCGTCGTGCCGACCAATCGCGCTGCTTTAATCCACCCATGATCCAACGGAACGGTCTTGCGCCGTCCGGCGACTTGACCCAGCGGCACCGGCGCCGTTCCCTGGCCGCGCGATGCGACCATCACGCCAAAAACACCGTCGTTGATTAAATCCGCGCAAGCCGTCCCGAGCCGCGTCGCCAACAAACGATCCGCTGCTGATGGAGTCCCGCCGCGTTGCACGTAACCGAGAATTGTCACGCGCGACTCGAGGCCTGTCATCTCCTCCAGTTGTTTGGCCAGTCGCCACGTATTTCCCGAGTGACCCTGTTCCCATTTCGCCAGCGCGGCCTTGGCCTGTTTCTTATCGGTCTTCGACGATGCTTTCGCTTTGCGTTGTTCGATGACTTGCAATGCGTCTGCATCAGACTTCGAAACCGCGCCCTCGGCCACTGCCACAATGCTGAACGGACTTCCGCCGCGACTGCGCTCGCGAATCGCTTCCGCAATTTTTTCCACGCGATAGGGAATCTCGGGAATCAAAATTACATCCGCGCCACCGGCCACGCCCGCACCCAATGCCATCCAACCGGCGCGATGCCCCATGATTTCCACGACGACGATGCGATGATGACTGTGCGCCGTGCTATGGAGTCGGTCGATCGCCTCGGTCGCGATGCCAAGCGCGGTGTCGAACCCGAAACAAACGTCGGTATTGAAAATGTCGTTATCAATCGTCTTCGGCAGCGTGATGATGTTCAACCCTTGTTGTTTGAGATGGAGCGCATTTTTTTGCGTGCCGCCACCGCCGAGACAGACGAGCGCGTCGAGATGATGCTTTTCGTAGGTCGCGATGATCGCGTCGGTCGCATCGATTTCCTTGCCGCCGATTTGCATTTTTTGCGGCTTATCGCGGCTCGTGCCCAAAATAGTTCCGCCCACCGTCAATATTCCGGAAAGCGCCGCCGGGTCCAAAGTCATCGTGCGATTTTCCATGAGCCCGCGGAACCCGTCGCGAAACCCAATCACGCGCATGTTGAATTTCGAATGTGCCGCTTTGCCGACACCGCGAATGGCCGCATTGAGCCCCGGACAATCGCCGCCCGAAGTCAGAATACCAATCGATTTAGGCATGGTCGTTGTTCAGTTGATTGAGGTCACGCGATATTCGCTCGTGAAACGCCGATGGCGCAAGGCCAAATGTTTTGCGCGCGAGTTTAAAAGATTGTTTTTGCAGCGTGGCGCGCATAGTGCGCAATTCTCGTTTCACAAAACGCGAATCGACATCGGTCGAATCCGCCAAAGCGGTCAGCAACAAAAAATAATCGTGGTCGTCACCGAGATGTTGCGTCAGTTTGTGAAGGTTTTTGGCCAGGGTTTTAAGTCGATGCCCAGTCAGTCCATCCGTCAGTTGAATGTGGTGCCAAAACATTTTCGCCGCCTTGCGCCATTCGTGCAGCTTTTTGCCCGTGGGCGCTTCGCGGGTGCGCTTGTAACATTTGCGCGCGCGGCGATAGGTTTGTTTTAACGCTCGGGCCAGTTGTTTGCCGTCGAACGCGTCGAGGCGATGCCGGGTAAACTGCTTTTGCGCTTTTCTGATGGCACGGTTGAACGCGTCGATTTGTTGGTCGTTCGGGATGGCAGAATCATGTTGTATATCGCGCAATCGCTGCTCCATCACCCGGCACAAACCGGTATCCGTGCAAATCCCCAACGTCTTGAACGCGCGCCATTGAACATGCGCGTCGCGGCTGGGCGCCAGGCTTCGAGCCGCATCGCGCAAAATGCGATCTGTTTCTTTGCCAACAACGTCGAGGTTGCCGTTCGCCAATTGTAGCGCAGCGCGCGCTCGCTTGATCGCTTTGCGGGCGGAGTGAATCGCCGTCGCCGAAACCTTCGGCGAGGACGTTTGGTCGGTGGCGATCTTCAATTGCTCCGCGACAATCCGACGTACTCCGGTTGCCAGCGCCTCCTTCTTTTTGAACGCGAACTTCATCAGCCCTTTGTCATGCTCGCCAATTGCCGTGGCGTCATCAGCCATTGCAAGCACGCGCACTGTCCCGCGCGCAGATCGCCAACGCTCAGTTTGCAAAAGCCCGACTTCTTAAAATCAATCCTCATGTCTGGCCGTCCGCACAGCAGGATAGACATCAATGTGCTCATGTGCGGTTCATGGCCGACGAGCACGATGCTTTTGCACTTCGAATACTTCTCGTTGATTTCCTCGATGACCGCCGCCGATTCGGCTTCCGAGATTAACGAATCAGTCAATTGCAACTTTCCTTGTTTGACGACCCGGTGAAATATTTCCGCCGTTTTCGCGGCACGAACGTAAGTGCTCGAAAGGATCAGTTCGAACTCGATGCCGAGCTCTTTGATGCCGCGCGCGACTTGCCGGATTTGGTCCTCGCCTTCCGATGTGAGTGGCCGAATGGAATCCGGTCGAAATTTTGGACTCCGTTCATAAGCCTTGGCGTGTCGCAGGAAATACAAGTCCATAACCAACAACTATCGCTTTCTCTGTGGCCGTATTCAAGAGGCGCCGTGCAGTTGTCACATAAATCTCCCTCCGCCCCGCTCAAAAATAATTGCATGACGTTCTCTGAGCATGCTCTCGTGGCGGCTTTCTCCGTAGCGCAGGCGTCCCGCCTGCGGGTTCGCACGGCGTCTCGCCGCGAGTTCAAGTTATTGTCAATTCAAAGCCCGATTATAAACATCACGAATTTGAACCTTTTGACAATCGCATCGCGATGGCACCATCAACCCAACTGTGCTACCCCGCATCGCCATCGGAACTTTGTTATGGCTGAACCTGTCGGCGTTCGCCGTCGAACCGCTCGATCAACTCTCAACGATTACCAACTCCAACGGCGTTCGGATTGTCATCGATGCGCCGGCAACGTTGCGCCCCGGCAAAAACGTCACACTCGTTTTTTACGGCTTACCCAACGGCAGCACCATCGAACAAACGATGGGAAAACAAATCAAACCGGGCGAAGATTGGCATTTCAACATTCAACATATCGGCGCGCAGACACGCTATTTGCGAAACCGTTTTCCCAATCAAACGCTGGTTGTCGCCTATTTGGAAAACAGCTTGAAATCCTGGCCGTCGTGGCGAAAGCAGCATGGTGATGCGGGCATCCCTGATCTTCTCGACAGCGTTAAGAAAAAATTCCCGAATCGGAATCTCGACATCATTTTGGCCGGGCACAGCGGGGGCGGCAGTTTGATTTTCGGCTATCTTAATACCGTTGCAAAAATCCGGGACGACATCACTCGCATTGCCTTTCTCGATGCCGACTATGCTTACGATTCCACCCTGCATCGCGACAAGATCGTGCAATGGTTGCAAAGCTCGCGCCCACATTGGCTCGTGGTTCTCGCGTATCATGACGACATCGCGCTCTTGAACGGAAAAACGTTTGTCAGCGCCGCCGGCGGAACATGGGGCCGCACCCACTTAATGAAAACCGATCTGAGCGCCACCTTTCCGTTCACATGCACTCAATCAAACCAGTTGGAAACCTGCGCGGCCGATAACCGCCATATATTGATGTTCCTGCGTGAAAATCCCGAAAAGAAAATTTGGCACACCGTGCAGGTTGAGTTGAACGGCTTCATCCATTGCCTGCT
>JAICXV010000656.1 GCA_025934545.1 Verrucomicrobiia bacterium | reverse complement strand
GGAACAGCATCCGAAACATGAGCAACCCGAAGACGATCTTCAGTCCCATCGTGATGTAATTTGAAATCGAATTACGCCAAAGATTCTTATGGACTTCTTCGTTGGTCATGGGGTCTTGACTGTTTACGTCGCACTTCGCCTGGCTTGGAGAGTTGCCGTTTCGCTGGCAGCGCGGGCGATGCAGTCGCTCATCTTTTGCGCGAGCTGCCGTACTTGTGGCTCGGCCAGAATCGTGTCGTGATCTCCGGGAATGACATACATCTCGATTTTGTCGGCAAGTCCACCCCAACCGTACAGAGGATCGCGGATGACGGTCGGGTCCTGCACAGCCGAGTTAAAGAGCGTGACCTTGCCCGGATAATAACGCGACCGGTACACCTTCATCGCACAATCGTTGACGGCATAGACGCGCTCGAGCCGCGCGAGGTGCTGATTGATTTCTTCGACCGAACCATCTTTCACGTCCGCTTTTTCCACCCGGCGAAAACGTTGTTCGTTAGCCTGTTTCACGCCCCGGAAATAATTGATTTTCGCGCGTAAATACCGATACCACTGCGCCGGATTCATCTTCAACAAACGATCGACGCGGCGCAGATAAAATCGGACAACATTTTTCTCGGGCAACGGCGCGGGTGTTTCAATTAAACCGAGAAAGGCAACTTCTTCGCCCACCGCCCGGAGTTGATGCGCCATTTCAACGGCAATAATTCCGCCGTAGCACCATCCGCCTAAATAATATGGGCCGTGCGATTGGAATTCGCGGAGTAACTGGACATAATACCCGGCCATTTCCTCGACGCGCTGATGCGATTGGTTCGGATCACCGAAACCCAGCGATTGAAAACCGTAGCTGGGCTGTTCCGTCCCGAGATGATAAACAAGCCCGCCGTAACCGAGAACATCGCCTGGTGTCGTATGGATGAAAAATAATGGCGCGCGCTTGCCCAGAGGTTGAAGTGGAACGAGCGACGAAAATTTCGTGTCGGTATGGCGCTCGATTGCTTTGGAAAGCGCATCAATCGTCGGCGCTTCGTAAAGAATGCCCAGTGGCAAAGTTTTTCCGGTGACCCGCTCCAATTCGATAATGAGATTCAGCGCCTGCAACGAATCGCCACCGAGTTCGAAGAAACTGACATCGATGCCAATCGGGCGTTTCTTTAAGAACCGTTCGAACACCAATTGCAACTGCATCTGCAACGGCGTTTGTGGCGGTTTAAATTCGGCGACGATATTTTCGACCATCGGCTCGCCTTCGGGCAGCGCTTTGCGGTCGACTTTGCCATTCGGATTGAGTGGCAGCGCAGGCAGACGAACGAACCGCGCCGGCACCATATAGGATGGCAGCTTGCTTTTGAGAAATTGGCGAAGTTCACCAGCGCTGATCGTTTGGTCGGCTTGAGGCACGACGTAAGCGAACAGTTGGTTCTCGCCCTCAACCGAGCGAGCGATTACAGCGGCTTCTTTTACGGAAGGATGCTGATTCAACGTCGATTAGATCTCGCCCAGTTCGATCCGAAACCCACCTACTTTGAACTGTTGATCGATGCGTCCGAGAAATTGAATGTTGCCATCCGGCAACACGCGCGCGAGATCACCGGTTTTGTAGAGACGCGCTCCCGCGGGACCAAATGGATCATCGATGAACTTCGCCGTCGTCAAATCCTGCCGATACAAATATCCACGCGCCAGGCAATCGCCACCAAGATACAACTCCCCTACTTCACCGTCGCGCACCAACCGTTTTTGCTCATCGAGCACCAGGCATTTGGCGTTCGCGATCGGTTTTCCAATAGACGGCAAAGGCGGCCATTCCTTCGGCGGACCGTGCAAACGATACGCGGTGACCACGTGCGTCTCCGACGGCCCATATTGGTTCTCTAACGTGCAATCCGGCAACCGCTCGAAAAACGAGCTCAGCGCCGGCGTGATCTGCAATTGCTCGCCAGCGGTAATGACCTCGTGCAGTTCCGTCGGAGTTACATTCATGTATTCGGAGGCCTCGGCGAGATGCTTCAAGGCGACGAACGGCAGGAAGATGCGCTGGATTTTGTTGCCGACGATATGTTGCAGCAACCCGCGGGCATCACGGCGCAATACGTCATCAATCAACACAAGCGCGCCGCCAGACGAGAGTGTCGAAAAAATTTCCTGAAACGAAACATCGAAGTTCAACGAAGCGAACTGCAACGTCCGCACTGGTTCGTTGAAACTGAAATTCTCCAACTGCCATTGCATCAGGTTCACCAACGCGCCCTGTCGCATCGCAACACCTTTGGGACGCCCCGTTGAGCCCGACGTGTAGATTACATAGGCCAGATTTTCACCCGTGGAAGTCACCGGCAAATTTTCATCCGGCTGTCCCAAAACCAGTGACTCGTCGCGATCGACGCAGATAACTTTCGTTTTCTGTTTCGGCAAATTGTCCTGAAG
>JAICXV010000070.1 GCA_025934545.1 Verrucomicrobiia bacterium | reverse complement strand
TCGATGCGGCGCAAGGAACGGTAGCTTTTGATAAATTCGTCGCCGGTGGGAAGCAAGCCGGCTCGGTCAGCCCGCTGCAATGCTTTTAACGTATTTGGTTCAGCCCAACCGTTTTCGAGGCAAAATGTTTGGGCCATAAATTCGGCATCGACCAGCCCGCCGTGGCCGGTTTTGATAGCGAGACGTTCCTCGCCGCGCTCGGTTCGCTCTTTGGCGATGCGTTCGCGCATTTTGGCAATCTGTGATTTCCAATCTTTGCTGTAAGCTGCGATGTTTGACGGCTTCGAAAAATCAACCAGAGCTGTCGTGAGTTTCTGAAATTGGTCTCCTACCTGCATATCGCCTGCGATTGGTCGAATTCTCGTGAGGGATTGGATTTCCCAGAGCGCGGCGCGTTTGCGATAATATTCCTCGTACGCTTCCAGGGTATTGACGAGCAACCCTTTCTCGCCGTCGGGACGCAGTCGCGCATCGGTCTCAAAGACGCTGCCCATCTCGGTTTTCCTGGAAAGCAAATCCATGACTTCAGCGGCGACCTTTTGCAGTCGCGGAAGATTTTTTGTCTTCGCGCCCGCGACAAAAATGATGTCGAGGTCAGAACCGTAGGTAATTTCCTGTCCGCCGAGTTTACCCATGCCGACGATGCAGAAGGGTGGTGATTTGAATTTGTGTTTTGCGCTGACGATTTCGACCGCGTATTGCAAACACGCCTGCGCCAGCGCCGAAAGCTCGATCATATTCTGTTCGAAATCGGCGAGACCAAGGATTTCGCGCAAACCGATGCGCATGAATTCCGCTTCGTGGTAGCGGCGTATCCAGAGATGTTGGTCGGGGTCCTTCACGCCGTAACGGAGATCCTTAAGGATTTCGTCGGCGGTTTTGGAACGGCGCAGGCGACCGCTCTGTTCGAGTTCATCGACGAGGTCGGGCGTGCGGATGGCGGTTTCGGCGAGAAACTCGGACCGATCGAACAAAAGGAGAAGCAGTTCGAACAACTTCGAATTCTGCGACCACATTTCATAGAGCGACGCGCGGACACCATAAGCGGTGACGAAACTATCGAGGCGCACCAAAACGCGATCCGGATCGGAGAGCGCGTTTTCCGGCCAGTGATTGGGTTGCGGACAAAGCGCTAATAATTTCGGCAACAACTGGCGCGCGAGCTCGACCGTGCGCGGTGAAACGTGAACGTAGCCGGGTCCACGGAGAAAAACGTGAACCATCTTGACGGCCTTTTGCGGGTCGCGAAAAGCATGGCCGGCTAAAAGCTTTTCCCACGCTTTCTCGTCGTCATCGTCCGGCAACGGTTTTGATTCTGTGTCGTTTTCTTTGCCGAGAATTTCGTCGTAGATGGCGCGGACGCGCGCTGAATGTTCGGCGCGCGCTTTTTCAAACGGGGCGAGCGTTTCAAATCCCATGAGTTTTGCCAGACGTTCACGGGCTTTGCGCTCCGTGGGAATGGTGTGGGTTTGTTGATGCGCTTCCATCTGCAGGCGGTGCTCAAGGTTGCGCAGGAAGAGATAGGCGTTGGTGAGTTCATCAACTTGAGCACGTTTGAGGTGCTGGTATTCGTTGAGCTTTTGCAGCGTGGGCAATGTTTGCGAGCCTTGCAAAAAAGGAGTTCGGCCCGCGTGCAGGATCTGCAAAGTCTGGGCGACGAATTCAATTTCCCGAATACCGCCGCGACCGAGTTTGACGTTACGATCGATCTCGCCGCTTTTGACGATCTCGCTTTCAATGCGTTTTTTGATTGCGGCAATTTCCTGCAAGGTTCGTTCGCTAATCGACCGCGGGTAACGGAAGGTGTGAATGTTCTCGATAAATTCCATGCCGAGGCCGATCTCGCCGGCGATGGGCCGTGCTTTAATCAGCATCATTCGCTCCCAGGTCTGGCCCCATTGCGCATAATAACTTTCGTAACTTTCGAGCGAGCGCGCGAGCGGACCGGCGTTGCCTTCGGGACGCAAACGCAGGTCGATCCGAAACAACATTCCTTCGGGCGCAAGCAGTCCCACTTCGTTAATGATCGCTTCGGCGAGCCGCACAAAAAATTGGTGATTGGTCAGGCTCTTGCCGGCTTGTTCGCTGGCGCGCGGTGGCGTTTTGAAAATGTAACCCTCGTCGCTATAGACAAAAATTACGTCGATGTCCGAACTGTAATTGAGTTCCTGCCCGCCCAGTTTGCCGAGGCCGATCACGCAAAAAGTCGTGGGCTGCCAATTCTCATCGGCATCGAGATGATAGGGCGAACCGAAACGTTTGGTGAGCTGTTGCGAGCAGATTTGATAGACGGCGTCGACGCAAACATCGGCGAGGTTGGACAACTCCAACATGATCATCTGCGAATCGCCTATGCCCGCGAGATCGCGCGCGGCGATGCGAAGCATGTCGCGGGTTTTGAATTCGCGGAGTTTCGAAAGAGCCGTAGCGTAATCATCCGCTTTCAACAATGGCTTGAGCCATTTATCGATTTCACGCTTCAGGCCTTGTGCGTGGCGCGGATGTTCCAGCGCGGCGGGTTCGAGCAGGGGACCGAGCCAATCGGGATGCGCGACAAGCAATTCGCCGGAAACAGCCGACCCGGCAACGACCGCGCATAGTATCCGGGCTTGCTCGGCGGTAATTTTTTTGAGGACGGGCGCAGCGCTGGTGTCCTGCAATTGCGCAGCTATCGAAGCGGCGCGCGCAGGATCGGCGCAGGCCGCGATCGCTTTGCTGAGGTTGTTCGATTGCATGGCGTCCGCCTGCTAATCGTGCGCGAATTGGAGGCGCGACACAGCTTTTGGATCGAACTTCGCTTCGCCGAATTCCGGGCTCTTCAACGTCATGGCGTCGGCTGTCCAACTTTCCAAATAACCGCTGACAGTGTATCCGGGAGTCAACAGGACGCGGACAGGCTGAGAATTGGTTTGGGCAGCGGGCACATTTTGGCTGGCGAAGTCGATCTGCCGGAGTTTGGACAAGGCAACCTGAATGGTGGAAGTTCCAGTGGCGATAGCGAGTTTTCCATCGGCGATTTTTTCAATTGTGCCGGTCAGACGGCTGCCGTCGGCGAGACGGACGCTATCGTTGACGCGGTGTGCTTGAGTGGGCGACGCCTCTTCCAATTGACCGTCCCACGGGCGAACACGAATATTGCTTATCTTGACCGCGCCGCCTTGACCTTGGTGAACAAAACGCATCATCGTGCCTTTACCGGCAAAGCCTTCGCTGTCGATCCATTCCTTAACCAACAAGCCGTTGATGAGGAGAGCAATTTTTCGATCCTGTTTGCTGACACGCAAATCGAAATGCGCACGATCGCGCTTCATCAATGCCGGGACGGCAATGCCCCCGAGTTCGCGCAACGGGTCGTTCTTTTTGATCGGCATCATCTGCATGTAGGAACTGTGGACTTGAAAACTGTAGAAACCACCAAAGTCGGGAGCGCTTTCCTTGGCGGCGAGGCTGACTGGCTGGAGCGAGTCAGTGTAGAGCGCTATGGCGACATTCAACACATCCTTCCAAACGAGGTCGAATTCGATTTGCGCAGTGTCAGGCAGGTGGACATCGCGGGCAATGGACGCGGCCTTGTTCGCGTAGAATGCGCCATTGCGATACTTCCATTCGCCCGCATCACCCATTGCCGCCGCAGCCGCAGCCTTGCCGGGGGTCCAGCCTTCAATTCCCGTCGGACCTTCGAACAAAACCGGTTGCAACGGCGGGACCATCACCAAGGATTCGAGCGTGGCGCGCGACAATTTTAATCGGCCGGCGTAAGCGGTATCGACGACAACGTTGTCTTTGTCGCATGAAATGAGGCTGGCTTTAATGCCGTCGTTGTTGATGAAGTCGATTTTGCAATTGTTGCTTTCTTCCAGTGTCCGGCGCCCGTTCGACAAATCAATTTGCGTTACGTTCGTTGATTTAAAGTCGATTGGCTGACGCGCGTCGGGATGTTGCCAGCGAACACTGCGTTGCGGATCGATGCTGACCAGTTTGCCATACAGAAAATCGCCGTTGGAAAAAAGCAGGGCGTCGGTGGTGCTTCCTGACGGTACCGCTACGTCGGGCAGCTCGTTGACGACGGTCGGTTGGTTGAACATCAAAACGCCGTTGCCCTGAACTTGAATCTGTTGGCCGCCGCGAATGATCAAGGCGCTGAAGCCGGAAACACACGATGCTGCAATGAGCATTGCTGTTAGCGAAAGGACAGCGCGTTGTGAGAAATATTTATTCATCCGCAACAGCTCCAAATTCATCGGGCAGCGCGGCGAGCGCTTTGGCGCGTTGTTTGTCTAAATTAAATTCCATCTGCCGGACCGTCTGCGTGCGAAACGAGAGGGGACCAAAAACGCCGCTTTGGCCAGAAACGCTATTCTTATCCCAATTGCCAAGGCGGAAGGAAATCATTCCGCCGCGCAAAAAATAGGCGCGCACTTCCCATGGGCCGCGTTGTTCGTGGCTGTTTGGGCCGGGCGTGAATGTGATTTGGCGAACGCGTTGCATCGGAATATCCAGATGATTGGTGCCGGTGACGAGCTTGACGGCGCCGTTGTTGAACGCTTCGATTTTACCGACAGCGCGATCGCGGTTTGCAAAGAGGATCGAATCGGCATTGGTTTGCACGAGCGGGTTGGTGTCGGGCTCGAAACGGCCGAACCACGAACTGATGCGCATGTTGGTAATGCGAACCGGCTCGCTGCCACCGATGTTTTCGAAAAGAATTCCGCCGCCTTTACCCGTAAACCCAGAATTGTCTTTCCAACGCTTGGCGACTTTGTTGTCCGCCATAAGAGTGATGGTTGAGTCTTCGCGATTAACGTGAATGGTGATGTGCAAACGCTCTTTTTTGTCGGGATTCGGCAGAATGGCGTTGCCCATATCGACCGGCGCAAGGCCGCGTTGCGCGCGACGCAACTGCGCCGATTCCTGGGAAAAGGTGAAAATATAACCGTCATTGCCGAAGTCGAGACGGTCGACCGTATCGGTAAACAGGCTCAGCATCAGGTTCTGGTAATTGGCCTTGGTCGTCATGTCGAACTCGACGGTGCATGAATTGGTCAGATCGAATTTGCGCCCGAGCGTTCCCGAAGCGCCGATGAACGCGCCGTCGCGATAGGACCAATTGCTCGGACCGCCTTGCACGCCGCTGACGGTCCAACCGTCCAGATCGGTCGGCCCTTCGTAAACGACGCGATAGCCGCGGGAAAGGAATGTAATCGATTGCACAGCGGCGCGCGGGATTTTCAAGACACTGCCGAACCATGCGGTCAATTCGAGTTGTTGATCGTTCAACGAATTCAAAACACCGAAAACTTCGTCACCGTTGAAAAATTTAAAATTGCAGTTGCCGGCTTCGGCGCTGGTCGGCAGCGCCTGGGCGGTCGCGAAGCGAACGAAATCGACGTGCACCGGTTGGAATGCGATTGGCTGCGTTGCATCGGAATCCTGCAAGACCACGCCGGTGTTAGTGTTCATGGCAGTGATTTGTCCGTGCAACGCTGAACCGTCGAGAAATTGCAGAAGGTCGCCCGCCGCCGGTCCGACCGCGGCGGATGGCTGTTTGGCAAATGCGGCGTAAGACAGGATAGCGCAAAGAATGAACATCGAAGCTCGAGCCAGACGCTTGAAGTTTTTCTCTGAGCTTGGAATTTGGATATTCCTCCTACCTCTCATAAATTGGCAAGTAACGATAATTTAGTGCAAGTGACAACAGCGAAGCGGACGTTGCGAAAGTTGCTCCGAATTGGCCGTCCCAGTTTCCTTCCGCGCTTTGTGTCGCTTTCAAGTTCTTAATATTGTCGCGATTCCACGCCTGCCATTGCTCCGGCGAACCGTGGAAATATGCCTGCGACGCATAATAACCAAAATACTCCGGATACTGGTTTTCGGTGCGCGCTTTTTTCAGATATTCGAAGCCGGCTTTGAACGCGGGCGATTCTTTCTCTTTGGCCAACGCCAGAATTAAACATCCGATGGCCGCGCGCGGGCCGTTCGGTCCGACGGGAGAGGTGTAGCCAAAGCCGCCTTCAGGCGTCTGCATCGACAGAAAAAACTTGATGCCGTTCTGAATCGCTTTTTCCGGGACGGCGATGCCGGCGTTGCGCGCGGCGAACAGCGCCACCATTTGCGCGCCGCTGACAGTGGTGTCGGCATCGGTGCTTTGCGGCGAATAGCGCCAGGCGTGAAACTGGTTTCGTTCCTGGCAATCGACAATCAGCTCAACCGCTTTCTGCAACGCGGGGCCGAGCCGCGCATCGTCAACCGCGCCGTATGATTCGGCGAGCGCGAGCGTGCTGAAGCCGTGATTGTACATCGACAGGCCGGTGTAGCCGGTTTTCGGGTCCTGCGCCTTGACAACAAAATCCAACCCTTTTTTGATCGCGGCGCTGTAAGGACCGAAATTCGGATCGTCCCCGTGCGCGAGCATCGACACAACCGCCAGCCCGACCACCGCGGGATCGGAACCGTGCATCGCGTCGGGCCAATTTCCCCCGGCCAATTGGCTTTTGGCCAAATAATCCATGCCTTTGACGTAAAGGCGTTCGACTTCAACGGGCAACGAACTCGATTGATACAGTTGTTGGCCCCGCGCGCCAACGGCAAGCGTTAGCGTACATAATATAAGCGCCGCGTTACGGGATGTTTTTTTCAATCGCACGATAGTAATTCTCCAACGCATCACGAAATTCAGCCGGCGCATTTTCAATGACGCCGGAGGCTTTGCCAACGTTTCTCGCCGCCGCGCCTTTTCCGGACGCGTTGCCGGTGAGCGGGCCGCCAGCGCGATTGGCCGAGCCGCCATTGCTGTTGTCAGTTTGGCCGGGGTTTTGCATCGGCTTATTTTGCTGCGCGTTTTTCATCATTTGCATTAAAAACGCCATGTCCTCCGGGCTGGGCTGCGGCTGGCCTTCCTGAGGCTGCGATTGCGGCGGCGGGTGTTGCGCCTGTTCGTTGATGAGATTGATGAGGTCGGTCAACATGTCGACTGATTTGGCCTGAGTGTCGTCGGTTGTCTTGTCCGTTTGCGGTTTTTCCAGAAGTTTCTGGGCTGCGGCCAAAGTGTCATAGGTTTCGACGAACGGTTTCATCAACGATGGAACCATATTTTCCTGCTCGAGCGCGTCGAGTTTGCCGGCTATTTCTTTTTGCGATGTGGCCAGTTTCTGTGCGCCGTTTTTGTAATCGTCCTGCGTTCCCGGATTGGCGTTCAATAAACCCGTTTGGTCGCGCAACGTCACTTCTCCTTCACGCAGACGCAACAGTGCCACCAAAATCTTTGTCATATCAGTTTTCTTTTTGCCGGAGCCCTGGCCTTGTCCGCCACCCCCGGATTTATCATCGGGCTGAAGTTTCTTCGACCAATCATCAAACCGTTTTGACCATTCCTGCAAATCGGTTGCTGATTGCAAAACGATGTTCTCCCGAATCTCGCCGCCAATCCGGTCCAACTCATCGGCGGTGCGGGCTTCTTTCATGGCTTTGCTGACCTCCAAATAATTGGGCTTGCCTGTTCGTTCGGAAAAGCGGCTGATTTCGGACTGCAACTTGCCGGCTTCCTGCTGCACGGTTTGCTGGCCATCGGCCAGCGTGGTGTCCTGTTGCTTTAATTTGTCGGGCAATTCACTGGGCAAGAGGCCAACGGTTTCGGGAGCGTTCTTTTGCAAATCGCCGCCGATTTCCGTTTCGCGCTCGCCCGCGCGACGCAACCGTTCGGCCAGCGTCAACGCCTGCAATTGATCGAGGTTCTCGGCGGCTTTCTGCTGCATTTTTTGCAAAGCCTCCAAAGCCTCTTGCGCTTTCTGCAACGCCTTGGCCATCTCTTGTGGACGCGCATCAGAATTTTTTGAGCTTTGTTGCGCGGCCTGCATTGATTTAGCGGCGTCGGACATCTTTTGTTTGGCGAGATCCTGCCATTGGCGCAACGTCTTGCTCCAATCCTGCACGGTTTGTTCGTTGAAGATGGGGTTCTTCATCGCCTCCTGCAAAATCCGTTCGCCGGCTTTGGCGAGATTCTGCAGATCGTTGGCGTTGCGCGTTTGATCGTCTTTGGTCTGGCCGATGCGCGAGGTTTGTTGTTGTTCGGTGATCTTGGTGTTCTCCTTGGCATCGCGCGTGTTCGCGACCACTTTTTCCTGGGCCCGCGTGACTTCTTCGGAACTGGCCATCAACGCTTCCAACCGTTGCCGCAAC
>JAICXV010000416.1 GCA_025934545.1 Verrucomicrobiia bacterium | reverse complement strand
GTCGTGTTTTGAAAGATGCCCCCACGCCAAATCGTGTCTCGCGCGCAATCGCATTTTTTAACCGGTCCTGTTCCTTCTCCAGAGTTGCCACCGGCAAATCCAAAACCGTCATCTTCATCCGACACGCGATGTCGACACCGACGGCATACGGGATGACGGCATTTTCCGTCGCCAAAACACCGCCTATCGGAAGACCGTACCCGACGTGCGCGTCCGGCATGAGCGCGCCCTTCACCGAGACCGGCAATGTACACGCGCGCTCCATCTGATTGACCGCTTCAGATTCCAGGCCGCTGCCCCATTGGCGATACTTCGCTGGCTCGCTCACGAACGGAATCTACTCCGGGTGAACGTCCAGCGCCATGACTTCGCCGCTTTCGCACTGCACGGAGATTTCAAACGGACGACAACAAATTTCGCAATCGGTCGTGAACCGCTGATTTGGAACCGTCGTGTCGAATTCCAATTCGAAGCATTGGCCGCAAAAGGGGCATTGCACTTGTTCGGTAAGTTGCATACAGGGTCGAACAGTAAACAACATAGACGTCTTTAATCTGGACGCAACTGGAAGACGCGAATCGCAGGCATCAGGGAGAACTCAGTTTTAAACGGTGTTTCAACCCGACCGCCCATGATGATTTTGCGGGATGAAGTAGTGAAACGGTGCCCTTAATTTCCTTTCAGAAATTGCTGCAACGCAACTTCAGCTTGGCTTTCATAGCCCTCACGCCGCGGACGTGCGAGTTTAATCCCGCATAACAAACAAAGGAATCAACATGGGAAAACAAACCGAATCAGCGATTATCGCAGAACTCAAACGCGACCTGACAACCGCCCAGCGGGCCTCTTTGCTGGCGTCCAAGGTCGGTGATTTCGCCAAAAGCGCCGCCATGGCCGCGCAAGCCGTGCAAATCAGCAAGTCCATCGCGCGCGAAGAAGGCCTGCCGCCAATCGATTTCTTTACCGCCGACGACGCCGCCGCAGCTTAAACGGAGTGTTTGGCGCACGTGACGAAGCGTGCGCCAACGCTTTCGCCTGTCCCAATTCCCGCGAGCTTTTCCTTATCGGTCTTCCCTTCGACACAGCCGTATCGAGCGCACTCATTCCCGACGGTTGTCGCCACGCGCTAACTGCGTTATTACTGCATCAATGAAATCGTTGACTGATTATCTCTGGATGGAAATTCCCGGCCGACGCGGTTTTGTCAATATCACGCCCGACATCGCCGCGCTCGTCCGCAAGAGCGGCGTGCAGGAAGGGCTGTGTCTGGTCAACGCCATGCACATCAGCGCCTCGGTCTTCATCAACGACGACGAATCCGGCCTGATGCACGATTGGGAAGTCTGGCTCGAAAAACTTGCTCCGCACGCACCCACTTCTCATTACCGTCACAACGACACCGGCGAAGACAATGCCGACGCGCATTTGAAACGCCAGATTCTCGGTCGCGAAACCGTCGTCGCCATCACCAAAGGCAAACTGGATTTCGGGCCTTGGGAACAGATTTTTTACGGCGAATTTGATGGCAACCGGCGCAAGCGCGTGCTCGTGAAAATAATTGGGGAATAACCGTTCTCCGCTACACTCATCTCGTGCCGTCGGATAAAACAGTCACATTGCGATATGGAAAGAGCGAGCTCACCGTGGGCGACGTGCCGCGCATTGTCGGGACGCTTTCTTCGTCTGTCGTTCCACCAACGGCGCGCGCCATCTGTGACATCGTCGAGTTGCGTTTGGATTTGATCGGCGAAAGCTTCTCGCGAATCGAATCCGAGTTGCCACTGCTGCTCACCATTCGTTCGAAAACCGAAGGCGGCCAATGGACGGGCTCCGATACTCAACGGCTCACGATGTATCGCCAGTTCATCCCGCACGTCGCCGCCGTCGACGTCGAACTCAACAGCCCGATTGCCGCCGAAGTTTGCCAAATCGCTCGCGAGGCCGACAAAGCGTCCATCGTCTCGTTTCACGATTTCAACGCGACGCCCGACCTTGAAGTCCTGCAAGACATCGTCAACGACGGCCAACAAGTCGGATCGATCGTCAAAATTGTCACGCTCGCCAACGAGCAATCGGATGTGGAAACGTTGCGCGCGTTGCTCGGCAAACGACGCGGGCCGTTATGTGTTATGGGCATGGGCCAGCACGCCGCAAAAACGCGCGTGGAATTTCCGAAGCTCGGCTCCTGTTTAACTTACGGTTACCTCGACAAACCGCTCGCGCCCGGCCAAACGTCCGCCGCCGAACTTTTCTCCCAATTACGCAAATGAAAGCAGTCATTCTCGCCGCGGGCAAAGGAACTCGCATGGGCGAACTCACGTCCGACCTCCCCAAACCGATGTTGCGCGTGCACGGCAAACCGATTCTCGAACACATCATCACTGGTTTGCAGAGCGCCGGCATTCGCGAGTTTTTTTTCGTCACGGGTTATCGCGCGGAAGTGATCGAAAATTATTTTGGCGACGGCTCGAAACTCGGCATCAAAGTCCAATACGGCCGCCAACTCGTCCAGGACGGAACGGGCAAAGCGCCCGAACTCGCAAAAAAGTTTGTCGGGTCCGACGATTTTGTCCTGACCTACGGCGACATTTTGGTGAAGCCCGACACCTATAAACAAATGATCGCGCGTTATGGCGAGCAACCGGTGGCCGGTCTATTAACGTGCACGGGCAGCGAGGACGTGACGAAAGGCGGCTTGTTGTTTTTCGATAAAACGTTTTGCCTCTGCAAACTGGTCGAAAAACCGACCGTTGCCCAAATCGAAGCCTTGCGCGGCGAAGGTTATCTTAAAGCCGGCGACACCGCTTGGTATAACGCCGGCATTTACATCTTCAAACCGCTGCTGTTCGAGTTCACTGCGCGTCTGGAAAAATCTCCGCGCGGCGAATACGAGTTGACCGACGCTATCATCGCGATGCTCGCATCCCAACACCGTTTCGCCGGATTGGAAATTCAAGGCCGTTGGGTCGATGTGCGCGATCCGCAGGTCCTCGCTTCGCTCGAACACGCGCAACTGGATTAACCGAAGCGGCTAGATCTCCTTGGTAAAAACCATCGTCACACCATTGCGCGGCAGTAAAAGTATGTCGTCGCCTTTGATGACGACCTCCGCGTTGTCCGGTTGATTATTTGGAATGCTGACACTGTAATTGTCGTTGTCTTTTTTCCACGTCCCGTTGCCGACCACCTGCATACCGGCACCCGTGTCTTTGCGAACGATGAAGTTATGATCCGTCGTGACGGTAATATTCAGACCGGCCATCACCGGCATCAGGCTGTTGCGCAACGCCGTGATATTTTTCGGCGTCGGTTGTTGCAATTTCTTTTTCTCGCCGACGAACGTCGCGTCGCGATCAATTTTCCAAACACCCAAAATCGGCTGCGCGTCGTATTTCGGCGAATGACCGGTCTTGAGATATTCCGTCAGGTCATCCAAATCAGGACCAATTAGGCCAGAAATCTCCTGCGCGACGGCCGCATTGGTCACCAGCGCATGAACTTTCGGATAATTGAGAATATCGCCGATGCTCGCCTGCGTTTGGATCATCTGTTGCAATTTGAGGTCGTTCCCCAAATCCCTGAATTCCGGCTTTTCGCCGACGGTGATGAACGGCGGGTAGTGAGCCAGACGGCTTTCGAGCAACGGATTGTGCGCGACCAAACCAACGATGTCCGCGGCCTGATACATTTGTTTGGGCGTCGGATCGTATCCGGCCAGAACGTGGTCGACCTTCATGCTGTGCATTTCTTCGCGCAGCTTGT
>JAICXV010000184.1 GCA_025934545.1 Verrucomicrobiia bacterium | reverse complement strand
GGTCACCGTGTACGCGGCCGCGGGCGTGGCCGCGCTGAACATCGCGAGCAGTGCGAGCGGGACGAGCCGCGTCATGCTTTGGCCCGGAATGCTTTGGCACCGAGGTATCGCGACGCCTGATCGAGATCCTCCTCGATGCGCAACAGCCGGTTGTATTTCGCGACGCGATCACTGCGGCTCAGTGAACCGGTTTTGATTTGGCCGGCGTTCGTTGCCACGGCGATGTCCGCGATTGTCGCATCTTCGGTTTCGCCGGAGCGATGGCTGATGACCGACGTATATGCGTTTTCGCGAGCGAGTTCGATGGCGTCGAGAGTTTCGGTCAACGAACCGATTTGATTCACTTTTACGAGGATTGAATTGGCGACGCCTTCTTCGATGCCTTTGCGCAAGAATTTCACATTCGTCACGAACAGGTCGTCGCCGACCAGTTGAACTTTGTCGCCAAGTTTATCGGTGAGTTTCTTCCACGTTTTCCAATCGTTTTCGGCGCAACCATCTTCGATGCTGATGATCGGATACTTGCCGCACAATTCCTCATAAAACGCGATCAGTTGCTCACCGGTGAGTTTGCGGCCGGTGCTCTTTTTGAAAACGTAACCGCCGGTGGTTTTATCGAAAAACTCCGACGAAGCGACATCGAGCCCGAGAAACACTTCTTTTCCGGGTTTATAACCGGCGTCTTTGGTCGCTTTCAAAATCGCTTCAATCGCCGCTTCAGCGCTCGGTAAATTGGGAGCGAAACCGCCTTCATCGCCGACGGCGGTCGAGAGCTTTTGGTCCTTCAAAACTTTCTTCAGCGCGTGGAAAATTTCAGTAATCGCCTGCAACGCGCGCGAGAAGGTCGGAAAACCTTTGGGAATAATCATGAACTCCTGGAAATCAATCGGAGCATCGGAATGCGCGCCGCCGTTGATGACGTTGGCCATCGGCACCGGCAAAACTTTTGCGTTCGGTCCGCCGAGATATTTGTACAACGGCTTGTTCAGGTAATTCGCCGCGTCTTGGGCAGTCGCAAGCGAGACGCCGAGTATGGCATTTGCGCCCAGGGCAGATTTCGTCGGCGTGCCGTCCAGTTCGAGCATCGTGCGGTCGACTTGCAATTGATCGAGCGAGTCAATGCCGCGCAGTGCCGGAAGGATTTTGCCAGTAACGTTCTTGACCGCTTTGGAAACACCTTTACCGAGATAACGATTTTTATCCGAATCACGAAGTTCCAGAGCTTCGTGCTCACCGGTGCTGGCGCCGGACGGAACGGCTGCGCGTCCTGCTGCGCCACTGGCCAAAAGAACATCAACCTCGACTGTTGGATTGCCGCGCGAATCGAGAATTTCACGGGCACGAATATCAGAAATAGCGCTCATATAATAAGTCGCGAATCATAAAAGCCGACTGCGTCGAGACAAGCTCAATCGATTTTGCTTTTCGTCAAACACTTTGACACCCGCCGCCTTCCTTTCATCATGACGAAGTGAATTGGCGATTGCTCTTGGTCCTTTTGCTTGCGCCGGTTTTTGTCGCGTGTCAAACGACGCGACCGAAAGCCGCCGAAATGGATCGCATTGTCGTATCGCGCGATGGTCGCGGGTTTGTTTTTTCCCAAACGCAAAAACCATTTCATCCCTGGGGCTTCAACTACGGCAATCACGGCCGCCTGATCGAGGACTTCTGGAACAAAGATTGGAATGAGGTCGTGTCCGACTTCCATAAAATGAAAGCAATGGGCGCGAACGTGGTGCGCATTCATCTGCAATTTGGAAAATTCATGAACGGTCGCAACACGCCGAACGCTCACGCGTTGCATCAATACAAACGTCTTCTGCAGGTCGCGGAAGAAACCGGTCTTTACCTCGACATCACTGGCCTAGCTTGTTACCGGCCGTCTGACGTTCCCAAATGGTACGATAATTTCGATACCAGGACGCGATGGATCGCCCAGGAAAATTTCTGGCGCGCCATTGCCGAAGCCGGCGCATCGAGTCCTGCCATTTTCTGTTACGACATTATGAACGAACCGTTCGTGCCCGGCGGCCGTCGCAAACATGGGGATTGGCGTTCGGGCAGTTTGCTCGGTGGTTATGACTTCGTTCAATTCATCGCGCTCGAAAACCGTCATGGCACACGCGAAGAACTCGCGCATCGTTGGCTGGCGCAAATGCGCGCGGCCATCCGCGAACAAGACACCAACACGCTCATCACCGTCGGTATGCTTCCGTGGTCAGAGAAATGGCATTTCCTTTCGGGATTCGATCCGCACAAGTGTAAGGACGATTTGGATTTCATCAGCGTGCACATCTATCCCGAAAAGAAACTGCCTGCTGAAGCCATGGAATGCGTGCGCGAATGTGCGGTCGGCAAACCGCTCGTCATCGAGGAAACTTTCCCGCTCTCGTGCAATGCTCCGCAGCTCGAAAAATTTTTATACGACTCGCGCGAATACGCCACAGGCTGGATCGGCCATTACGATGGCGATTCACTGTCCGAACTCGATGCGCTGGCAGCGAAACACAAACTCAAGCTGAACCAGGCGATCTATCGCGAATGGCTAATTCTCTTTCTGAAACTGCACCGGCCTTTTTTGGAGTGAGGGCCCCACTTGCCTTTGCCGCCAATTTCCGTTACGCTTGACTCGATGAAGGCAGTGCGAAAGTCAGACAGGTTCTGGAAAAAATCACGTATCGCTGCGCGAATTTTGCTGAAGCACGAGCGTGGTCATTTGAGTGCCCGCGACCGACGGTTGGCGACGAAATTGGCTAATGACCCTGAAGTGTTGAACCGCTTGATTGGTCAAGCAATCGACTGGTTAAAAGCTCCAGCAAACCATGCGCATTGAACCATGGATCCAACAGTTGGATTTGGAAACCCCGGCTGCGAAGACACTAAACCAACTCGCCGCCGCGCTCCCACCCGAACGCCATTTCCGAATCACCTTATTCGGTTCAGCTCCGTTACAAATCGGTATCGAACCTTCTCTATTGAGCGCGGACGTGGATGTGTTTTGTGATGACGACGATTTGGCGGAATGGGTTGAGAAGGCTGGACTTGCCAGGGCGAGCCACCGTCCGGCAATCGAAGTCACGTCGGAATTAAATTTTCGCACAAGCCCGCGGTGGCAAGGTCGCTCGCAATCATTCACTTTTCGAAACTGCACGTTCATCGTGCCACATCCCATTGATATTTTAATCGCTAAACTAAGCCGCCTGGATGAAAAGGACGTGGATGCTTTTCGGGCGGTTATCAAAAAAACCGGGCACCCGACCGAACAGGAACTGGTTCACGAGTTAAAGCTGGCGATCGATCTATTTAGGCCCGGTTTCAACGAAGAAGTTGTAAATGATGTTGCCGGAAATTGCCGGCGGCTATGGCCGCTTATCTTCGGGCGCGAGATTGACCCGCAACGAGAGATCGTTGCGCCGGCTCTCGCCCAACTCCGCCGCGGTTACGGCAATAATGGGCCTGATCACAAACAGCGGTTGCGCGATGTGTCTGGTGACAGCCCCCCTTGATTTAATTGCTCCAATGTCCTGCACATCGCTTCCAGCCGCGGCGCTTTCACTCCGGCTTTCTGAGCCTGTCGCAGCGGCTCGAAAAACAATGCGTCCAACTCCAATTCCTGGCCCCGTTCGAAATCAATCAACGTCGATGCGCGATACGCGCCCATTTCGCGCGTGCGATCGATTTGCTTTTGTGCGGCTGAATCTTTAACGGCCAATCCAAGTGCTTGCGCGGCGGCAATCGTTTCCATCATTAAGTCGCGCACCAATTGCTCCCACCGTGCGTCGGCCAGCAAAATATCGGTGGCCAAACACGGACCAAGTTTTTTACTTCGGTCCACGTTCCCGCTAATGACCGCTTCGTACCCAGCCGTTCCCGCGACGCCCAGCCCGTTGAACGGAATGTTCCAAACGAGCTTTTCCCAATGCGCTTGTTCCAGGTTGTCCGTCACTTTGCACGGGACGCCTGACTTTTGGATGGCCTGCGCAATCGCGTGCGTCCGGGGCAGGGCAGGGCGGCCGTATTCGCCCATGACAATCGTTCCGTGTGCGATGTGCTGGATGACTCCGGGAGCGGTTCGATTCAGGCAAACAAAACAGAGGCCGCCCAAAACTTTTTCTTTTCCGAAAAGCGCCGCAAGCTGCGCCTCATTTCCCAAGCCGTTCTGTAAAGTGAGAATGGACGTGGAAGGGCCAACGAGAGGGCTAACCAATTCTTGAAATCGTGAGTTCGCCGTACTTTTCAGCGCAATGACCACGACGTTTACGATGCCAATTTCTGCAGGCGCCCGCGCGCATTTTGGACGCACGGTGAATTCGCCGTCTGTTGTAACCACCTGCACCCCATTTCGTTTCACGACCTCATAGTCGGAGCGCAACAGGAAATGGACGTCTTCGCCAGAGAGCGACAAGCGCGCGCCGTAATAACTGCCGACCGCCCCGCATCCCACAACCGCAATTTTCATTGCGATAAACCTGCCACATCTGCCCGTTGTCGAACAAGACGTTGCTCGCGCTGGCACACCGCCTGCTACGTTCATTGTCAAGAAAAACTAAAAAGGCTTATGCGCTTCAAATTTGAGCTCGGGGAAAACGAAAAACACACCGTCGAATACGAATTCAATCAGTTGCTGGGCAGGCTCAGCATCAAAGTTGATGACAAGCCAGTGCAAGAATCGGTTCGGCTTTTTTCTGAACCTGTCCGACAGGATTATACAATCAATGTCGGCCAGCAGGAAAAGTACACCGTGCGCATCGAAAAAGAGCGCAAGAACCTTTATGGCCAGATCAACCGGGTGTTCATCAACAACCGGCTGACCCAATTTTATCAGGGCGTTTAAAATCTTCCTGGTGGGGGCTGCCTTTCTTGGTTGGCGCCTCCGCCCCTCCTTTCCGGAGCGATCGCAAGATCGCTCCTTTTTTTTCAGACAGATACGAGTCGTTGTAATCACGGAGCCGCATTAAAGGAATTCCCGATGTTACGACAAGGGGCCGTGCAGTTGACACTTTTTTGGCGCGGCACTAAAACAAACAGAATATGAAGCTGACAAATATTATTGCCATCACTGCACTACTTCTGGGCGCTGCGAATGTTCGCGCCGACGTCGGATTGACCATCACGTTGAACGCGCGCATCACCGCTCAAAACACAAATTCCTTTACCAACCCGATCACTCAGTCGGTCACGGTTCGCGCTCCAGTCACACGCAACTTTACAACGTTCGAGCTGCTCAGACGGTTAGCCGTGGACGAAACGCTGGCCGGACGTTGGACCAATAACACGTTTCCACCCGGTTCACGATTGGTGACGACGAACAATTTGTTTCTTGTTGTGCGAGGCACCAATGTCCTGGCGGATGTTTCGGACATCATTAGCTTCAACGGAGGAGACAACAACATAGTCTCCGGCAGTTTCGACACCAATGGGCTGGCCCGGCCGTTTCCGCAAAACAAGATCCACATCGCCAGAATTACGTTTGATGACACAACCATAAACGCTAATGACGGTTTGCAGTTTTATTTGCAAGGCCTCATGACGGAGACAACCGTTGATACCGCGCCGACGCGTGCCGGCTTTTTCAACGAAGTCCATATTGCCAACATGCCGTCCGCGGCTGGCGAAGGTCACTCAGGCGTTGGCTCGTCTGACACGCGCCAAATCGTAATCAGTGGCTCGGCTCTGGCCGTCGGAAATGGCAGGCTCGCCATTGGTCCATAGCATCGTTGCGTTCGTTTCCATCCGATACGAGCTCGTCTCGTATCGGATTTTTTTTGCCTTTGCTCGCTTGT
>JAICXV010000084.1 GCA_025934545.1 Verrucomicrobiia bacterium | reverse complement strand
AGGCACAACGTCTGGCGGTTTGGGCTGGGCAGCGAGTTGCGCCGTTATGTTTTGTTGCCGTGCTTCGGCTCGTGCGCCGGCAGCTTTCGCAAAAAGAAAACCGGCCACACCAACCGCTACCAGACAAACGGCAAATGAGATCCACAGCAAATGCATCGTGCGTCGTTCGGAGGGCACCGGTTGCATCGCGCGCGTTTCGAAATCCATCGATGGCGACGCAGGCCCTTGCGCGAGTTTCGGCGTAGACGGAGGCGTCTTGCGCTCGGCTTCGCTGACTCTTTTCAAGGCGTCGTTGATGAGGCTCATGCGCCAAGGTCTCCTTCCAGTTCTCGCAAAGCCATGCCGACCATGTGGTAAGTGATCGTTTGACTTTGCTTGACGTATCCGGCTAAGAGACATTTGTCACACAGCGCGTTGATTAATCGCGGAATGCCGCGGCTGTATTTGTAAATGCGCCACAGCGCGGGCAACGTGAAATAGGGCGCGCCGTTGCCGCCGGAAATCTGGAGGCGATGCTGGATGTAATGGCCGACTTCGGAACGGCGTAACGGTTGCAAATGATAACGGACAGTGATGCGCTGGCGCAGTTGGCGAAGGCGATGGTCGTTGAGCCGATCGCGCAGTTCGGTCTGGCCCATCAACACGATCTGGAAAAGTTTGCGTTCGTCCGTCTCGAGATTGGAAAGCAGGCGGACTTGTTCAAGCAGTTCGAGGGTGAGATTTTGCGCTTCGTCGATGATGAGCACCGATTCCCTGCCCTGCTCGACCTGGGCCAAAAGGAATTTGTTCAGCATTGCGAGAATTTCCAGGCGGTCCATCCGTTTGGGGACCAGATTGAATTCCATCGCGATGGCTTTGATGAGCTGATCGGCGTCGAGGACGGGATTGAGAATCAAGGCGGTGGAATAATTTGGGCCAAGTTGGTCAAGGAGCGCGCGGCAGAGGGTTGTTTTGCCCGCGCCGACTTCGCCAGTCAGTTGAACGAAACCTTTGCGCTCGCGGATGCCGTAAAGAAGGTGATTGAACGCCTCCCGATGTCTCGGGCTGAAAAACAGGAACCTCGGGTTCGGCGTTATGCTGAACGGCGGTTCATTCAGGCCGTAATATTGTAAATACATTTGATCTCACCCGGTTCGCAACTGTTGTAACAAAGTCTCGATTTATTGCGAAGAAATTATCGTGCCAACCTGTCCTGAAATGCGAAAATCAGGGTCGTGCGCAAACTGTTAACGATATTTTTGGTCGCGATCATTGCACTCGGCATCTGGTGGCTTTGGCCGGGAAAGGTCACTTACACGAACCTGCCGCCGACGGCGACCGGGCCGTGGATTGCTTTTGGCGACAGCCTGACCGCTGGTTATGGAGCCGGCCCGGGCGGTGATTATCCGTCCGTGCTTGGAAAAACTTTGGACGTAACGATCGAGAACGCCGGACGAAATGGGGAAACGTCGAAAGATGGTTTGAATCGAATCGACTCGATCACGAGCCGCAAACCTCGTGTTGTGTTGCTTTGTTTTGGCGGCAACGATGCGTTGCAACAGATTCCACGCGACGAAACGTTTGCCAATTTGCGCACGATCATCGACCGGTTGCAGGAACAAGGGACGTTCGTGGTGTTGATCGGAATTCGCAGCGCGACTTTTCGCGATAAGAATGCAGGTTTGTTCAAAGATCTGGCGCGGGAAAAACATGTTTTGCATGTGTCCAATATGTTGGACGGGGTGCTGACACATCCGAATTTGATGTCGGACGAAGTCCATCCGAATGACAAGGGCTACGCGCTGATTGCGGATCGGATTGCGCAGGCACTTGGGCCGTTGATGCCGCAGTTGCGTTGATCGCGCGACAGCCGCCTTTTTAATCGTGTCCGATCTCGTCGGATAGCTCGTTCTTGTCGCCGGCGCAATGAGGGAAATGTTCGGCCATCAACGCGCCAGCGCGGCGGATAGCGTGAATTATTCCCTGGGTGAAATTGCTCACGCGAAAGTGACTAGTCATCTCGTGCGCGACTTCTTTCCAGAATCCGTCTCCACATATCTGATGGATGGCGACATCGCCAATAATGGCGAATTTGCGGACGCGCGGCGCAACGTAAATGAGAACGCCGTTGCGCTCTTTGGTTTTCGTCATGCCAAGTTTTTCGAATCGGCGTTGCGCGGTGACGACTGCATCCTCCGGTTCCTTTCGTGAAACGAAAACCCGGATTTCGCCGCACATTTTCGATTCCGCTTCACGGATGGCTCCGACGATTTCGTCGTGTTCGAGTTTGCTGAAAAATTCGCGAGCTTTCATCACCAACTCCCTCCCGCCCCGCCACCGCCAAAACTTCCGCCTCCACCTGAGAAGCTGCCCCCTCCGCCACTGAAGCCACCACCGCCGGACGACCATCCGCCACCTCCCCAACCAGAATAACCCGAGCTTCCGACGAGCCATCCGAGCGGCGAAACCAGGCGGCGAAGCATGAATACAACAATAAAGATCACGACAATGATTAACCAGAGGCTACCCGGCAACGAATCTCCGCCACTGCGAGAGCCGCCGCCGTTCTGCGCTTCTCTGACGGTGCGGCCAGTTCCCTTGTATTCGCCTTTGGTTGCAGCGATGACAGCGTGGACACCGGCGACGACGCCGCCGTTGAAATCGCCTTGTTTGAAATGAGGCGCGATTTCGTCTTCGATAATTCGTTTGCAAGTTACATCAGGGAGCGCGCCTTCGAGTCCGTAACCGGTTTGAATAAACATTTTGTGTTCACCGGTAAAAATGAACAGAACGACGCCGTTATTTTTTTCTTTTGTGCCAACGCCCCATGCACGGGCGACGCGAACGGTGTAATCCTCAATCGAGGAATCGGTCTGCATGTGTGGATAAATCGCGACAACGAATTGATTGCCGGTGTCGCGTTCGAATTGAACCAATTCGTTGTTGAGTTGCGTCGCCGTGGACGGCGAGACGACGTGAGCGTAGTCGTTGAAATGGTTTTGCGGCGCGGGCGGAATGACTTCTTTCGCGTGCGCGCCGACGCAACAGAGCGTCAACCAAACTATAGCGATGAAACGTGTCACGGTTTAGCGGCGGGTGCTTTGGAATTGAAATCGAAATTCACTTTCGGCGGTGTTTCAGAGCCGGCTGTTGCCGTGAAATACGGTTTTTCTTTGAAGCCCTTCCAGTCAGCGATCAGGAAAAGCGGGAACGAGTGGATACTGGTGTTGTACGTTTGAACAGCCTCGTTGAAATCACGGCGGGCGACGGCGATGCGATTTTCGGTGCCTTCGAGTTGGGCCTGCAGACCAAGAAAGTTGGAATTCGCTTTCAGGTCGGGATAACGCTCGACGACGACAAGCAATCGCGATAGAGCGGACGAAAGTTGGCCCTGAGCTTTGTCGAATTGGGCCAGTGTGCTGGCGTCAGCCGGGGCAACGTTTGGGTTGATATTCACTCTGCCGACGGAAGCGCGGGCTTCGGTGATCTCGGTTAGTGTCGATTTTTCGAAATTAGCTGCACCGGAAACCGTATTGACGAGATTCGGAATCAGGTCCGCGCGGCGTTGATAGTCATTTTGGACCTGGGCCCACTTGGCGTTGACGTTTTGGTTTTGGACATTGAGGCGGTTGTATCCGCCGATCCCCGCCACGGCCACGATGATTACAAACAAAATAAACAGCGCAATCAGGCCGCCGAAGACGATCAAAAGTTTTTTCATAGTTCGTTGTCTTGCTTACACCATCGGTTTACGCCACCCCGAAACATCGCACAATTACAATCCCTTGCCCGGTTTGTAAACAACTGCGACCACCAATTCTCAAACGCATTCACACACAATTCGTTCGTATCCAATAGTTAACAAAAGAACGCTTCGTTGGCTTACTTCTAGCTATCCCCTTAAATATAACGGATTTGAAAATTTAACTCGCGGCCAACACCTTGCAAACTGAAGAGATCATAAATAGTGCAACGCTCGAAGCGCCTCGGACGACGAAAGTTTTCTTTGTCGAGGACGACAAGGACATCGTTGACATCTACAGCCAAGCCCTCGAGCAGCAGGGGTTCGCCGTCGAATCGGCTGAAGACGGACTGCGCGCTATCAAGACGGTCAAAAACGTCAAACCCGATGTTATCATCCTTGATCTGTTGATGCCGAAGTTGAATGGCGTGGACGTGGTCAAATATATTCGCGCACATGCCGATACGGCAAAGATTCCCATCATTATTCTTTCCAACGCTTTCATGAGTGACCTGGTGCAACGCGCGGCGGATGCAGGCGCAAATATCGGGTTGCTCAAATCAAGCTGCACGCCAAACAAGCTAATCGGTGTCATCAATAACGTTTTGGCCGGTGACGACTTCGATACCAAGCATATGTCGCTATTGGCCGCGCCGCTGCGCGACAAGCGCGACACGGCAAACAGTCTGGCGACGCAACCGGCCGCAGAAATGCAGAAGTCGGCGCCGACGTTGCTGGATGAAACGGAAGAACGTAAACCGGGCATGGCGACGGAAATGCGGCATGCGTTTACTTTTACGGAAGCCCGTTCGGTTACGGAAATGCGCGCGCTTTGGCAAAGTGTTTTGCTCCACGACGGCGCGGGCGCACAAAAGATGGCGATGACGCAGATCTGGACGAAACTGCGCGGCATCAGCGCCAGCGCGACCGCCGCAGGCTGCACTTTTATCGCCAGGTTTACGAGCGCGCTGGAAGCGCTCTTGCGCGATCTCAACGACGAACCGAATAATGTGAATTATTCGCGCATGCTGACGGTCGCTGAGGGCATCGATTTTATAAAATATCTTTTTGATGTGACGGGTGGGATGAATTTCGGCAGCCCCAACCCAAGCACCGTTTTGCTGATCGATCCCGATATTGAATTTGCGTTTTCAATGGAACGCGCCTTTGCCAACGTCAATCTGCGTTTGGTCCAGGCAACCGACTCTGGCACCGGCCAATTGATGCTGGACCGCGAGGCGTATGATTTGATCTTGCTCGAAACGGATTTGCCCGATGCGTCCGGATATAATTTTTCGCTGCAAATACGAGGCACTACTCTGCACAGCAAGACGCCCATTATGTTCTTTGGCGCCAATGTCGATGCCGACAGTCGTCCGCGTGCGGTGTTGTGCGGCGGCAAAGAAATTTTTGCAAAGCCCCTGCTGGTTAGCGAAGTCGTCGTCAAAGCGCTCATGCAAGTGATGCGCGATGAAGTCGAAGCGTCGCAACCTTCCTAATTCCCCACGACCCGGTAATACCGCGATGGCACGACCATCGGCAATGCGCGGCCATTCTGACCGATATCCGCAAAGGTCGTAATCGCAGACACAGCCGTCGTGTTTCCGACGAGTTCCCACGAGGCCGAAAGCGAATCGCGTGATTCGATTTTTAGCAAGCTTCCCACAGGCGCGCTGATTTGGAGCAAAACATTGGTGGCCGTCCGCTGCACAGAGAGCAGTTCGATAGCGTTCACCAAAGACGGAATAGATATCAGACTGACATCAAATGAAACGTTGTCCCAAGTGGGTGCCCACGCGTTATTAAGTTGAACGGCGATTGTGTTGGTGCCGGTCGCCAGCAGATTTTGAAACAATGTGAGATCGAAATATTTTGTTTCATTTCCATCTGAGCTGACGGCGTCGATGCCCGAGCTGACGATTTCTTTACCATTGAGCCAAAGGCGAAGCGGATAGGTTGTTCCGGCAAAATCATCGGTGCACCGAGCGGCAAGGAGGAGTTCCTCGAAATTCGTTTCGCTCAAATTAAAATTTCCACGGAAATAATACGCGGGGCGCGACGCCGGAAGGCTTGTGAGGATGTTACTCGGGCCGCTGCCTGCACCGAACTTGGCAATGCCGATTGGCCAAGCTATATCCAAAAAGTTCGTCGCATACCATGCACCCGTCGGAGCGATGCTGGAATAACGCCAGGAAGAGTTGAACGGCAAAAGAACGTTCCAGTGCCCGTCCGAAGGCGCCGGTAGGGCGCGGAAGAAAATGTCATCGAGATAAATTGATCCATTGGCTGGCACGGCAGTTTGAAAGCGATGCCGTAATTCGACGTTCGGAAAACCTGGCGGCATGGTGAATACGCGATTCAAATACGTCCATGGCGCGGTGGTGGGGCCAATCGTGAGCGACGGTGTGAAGTAATTAGGGTACGGAAACGTCGGGCGCGGCGAATGATCGTCGCCGGTCAGCGACGAAGTCCATTCGAACCAATTCGTCGTCAACGTCGTCAGACCGGTGCTTTGTATAAACCCGCCAAAACTGTAGAGGGTTCCGGCGCTGACGGGGATATAGGAACGCGGGGTGCCGTAAACGACATATTGATTGATGCCATCGGTTGTCGATTGGTTGTGCAGAACAATCTGCATCGATTGATGCCCATGAAATGCGTTGCTTGAACCGATCACGTTTGTCCATGGAATGGTGCCGGTGTCCCACTTGTCCCAATGGCTGTTGTCGTTTTCTTCAAAACCGGGATTGGCGATCAGGTTGCCATTGAAGAAGGAAAGAATCGGAAACGGAGCCGAATGCACTTCCATTCCATTAACCACTGCAGCGAGTTCGTAAATATATTGGGAACCAACATTTAAACCCGTGTCGGTATAGTTCGTAGCCGTGTTCGATATTTCGGCGACCAAACTGAATTGGCCATTTGGATCGGTGGCGCGATAGAGATGGTAACCGGAAACGACGTTTGCCCCCTGCCCTGCCCATTCAAAGTAAGCCTTGCGATAGCCGCCGATCTTTTTGGTGATAATCGGCGTATTCGGCGGAAAAAGCGAACGCCCGAGATTGCCGTCGCGTTGTGCATTGCCGCGATGTGTGGCCCACGAGACATTAGTTGCGTCGGTCGCGCCGAAGTTTTGGACGTAAATCTGGCCGGCGAGCGAACGATAAATGACATCGAGCGAGCCATCGCCATTAACGTCCGCGAGAAATGGGATGTGTTTTAAACCGCCGGGCACCTCTAACGTTTGTTTCAAGGTTCCATCGAGTGCGTAAACATAGAGCGCGCCAGAGGACGGAATCTGGGCCGGGTTGTAGGTGCCGATGATGATTTCCTGTTGGCCATCGCCGTCGACATCGCCCACAACCGGGGGCGTCGGCACCAATGGGAAGAAGTTTTTTGGCCATCCGGGGCGATCGACAAATTCGACGCCGTTCCAGGTGCGGAAGTTAATTTCGTACGAATGTGTGAACGTCAAAATATCGACATGATTGTCGTGGTCGGGATTGACGGGAATAGCGCAGGCATTGTTGAACCAGCCGTTATTGTTCGTGACCGTGACAGATTGTTTCCACTTTCGCCACATCAAGGCGCCATCGTCATCCAGGAGCGATTCGTGCGGCTGCCACAAAGAATTGAACTGGGTCGTGACGGAAAGCACTTCATCCAAACCGTCGCCATCGACATCGCACGGATAGATATCGATTCCCTGCTGATAAAACCCAGAAGTCATGCGGAGGTTTTTGCCGAACATTTTGTGCAATTGCCCGTTACCGTAAAACCCAAACGGTTTGGATTTGTCGAAACAGACGATGCTGTCGCTGTCATTGAGCACGTAGGTTTGAAGTGAGCCAGCGGATTGCGACCGGCCAATACCCAGACCCGATTCGACGAGCTGATGGATATGATAGACGTAGTCCTTCGCGCCAGTCTGCGCATTGAAAAAAACGACGCCGCCCGACCATGACTCCCCGACCGTCCCCCACTCGCCGAATCCGAAGATATCGTTGATGAATGGATTGT